>DASVWH010000107.1:0-95792 GCA_036389715.1 Pyrinomonadaceae bacterium
CCGTCGCCGCGCCAAACGAGGCCGGGGTTATAGACAATCTACTGCGTGAAACTTCCGCCTCCGTCAAAGCTTTCACAGACCTCTCGCTGCCGGAAGTGACGGCGCTGCTATCGCGCTCCATGCTCTTCGTCGGCAACGACAGCGGCATCGCACACATCGCGGCGGCCGTGCGGACTCCATCGGTCGTCATCTTCGGCTCGTCCAACGTCGCGCACTGGCGTCCCTGGGCCGCGGCGGCCGCCGAGGTAGTGCGCGAAGAGTTGGCCTGCCAGCCCTGCGCTGGCTATAGCTGCGGCGAATTTGAGACGCCCGAATGCATCCGCCGCGTCCCGGTCGAGCGCGTCACGGCGGCCGTCGGGCGCGTGCTGGAAGAAGATTAGTAAACGCAGGCTGGCAGGCTGGAGGTCCGGCCAGACCGGCTCGCGGCCCGCCGAGCCCCTGATTTATGAATCAACTACCCCTAGAGCGCGCCGCCCGGATCGTGCAGCGCATCAGCGAGCGCCAGGTCCTGGTCTACGGCGACCTGATGCTCGACGAGTTTGTCTGGGGCGACGTGACGCGCATCTCGCCGGAAGCGCCCGTCCCAGTCGTAGACATCAGGCGCGAGTCGGTTCACCTGGGCGGCGCGGCCAACGTGCTGGCGAACCTGGTGGCGCTCGGCGCACGGGCGGGCGTCGTCGGCGTCGTCGGCGATGACAGGGCGGGCGTGACGCTCCGCGCAGAGTTGAAGGCCGCAGGCGCGCTCCGGCCAGACGATTCGCTCGTGATTGACGAGGGCCGCCCCTCGACCGTCAAGACGCGCATCATCGCGCACAGCCAGTTGGTCGTCCGCGCAGACAGAGAAGAGCGCGCGCCCGTCCGCCCGGAGATTGAAGAGCGGCTGATCGAGGCCCTGACAAAAGCTGTTCGGGAGGCTGACGCTTTCGTCGTTTCGGATTATGATAAGGGCGCTGTCACGCCCGGGGTGCTTTCAGCGGTCCTGCCGCTCGCTTACGAGCGCGGCATTCCCGTCCTGATTGACCCGAAGATTCGCAACTTCGACGCTTACCGCCCGGCCACGCTCGTCACGCCGAATCACCACGAGGCGCTGCGGCTGACGAACACGGAAGACCAGACGGACGAAGGCTTGAAGGTGGCGGCCCGCCTGATTCGCGACAGGCTCGGCTGCGAGTCCGTGCTGGTCACGCGCGGCGAGCGCGGGATGATGCTGCTCGAAGGCGCGCGCGCCGAGCCCGTCTATGTCCAGACCGTCGCGCGTGAGGTTTACGATGTGACGGGCGCCGGCGATACGGTGATCGCGACGCTCGCGGCCTCGCTGGCGGCCGGGGCGGGGATGCTCGAAGCGGCCATCCTCGCAAATCACGCAGCCGGAATCGTCGTCGGAAAGGTCGGGACGGCCACGGCGACGGCCCGCGAACTCGTCCACTCCATCGAGAGCGAGACCTGACGGCCCGGAACTGCAAAGCCCTGCTGCTGCGAGAAGACTTCGACCGCCCCCGGTTGAAAACCCTCGATCGAACCATCTTTGATTGAGACTTTTCGATTAAGCATCTTCGATTGACCATCTTTGATTTAACGCCCGAGGTTTCCAGATGAAGAGTCGCCCCCAACTCGTTATCGCCAGCGCGTTCGTGCTGCTGCTGGCGGCGCTTGCCTTCAACGGCTGCGGCGGGCAGGCCCCGCACGCGACACTCAGAATCAGCATCCCACGCAACCTGACGCACATCGCCGTCGGCCGGACATCGCGCCTCTTCGCCTACGAAGAGTACCGCGAGCAGGGCTCGACCGAGATTGACGCGGCCCACGCGGCGACCGCGCGGGATTTCCTGCGCGCGCCCATCGCGGCCCGCTGGAGCGTCTCGGACGCAGGGCTCGCTTCCATCAGCGACGACGGCACGCTCTCTGCGCTCAGGCCCGGACGGGTCACGCTCAAGAGCGCCTGGCAGAGCTATGAAGCCTCGACGACGGTCGAAGTGGTCAGGGCCCTGCCGGTGGATTACCTGCCTCAGCTCTCTTCGCGCGGCTCGCAGTGCCAGCCGCAGGGAGTGTCGGTCAGCCTCGGACAGGACCGCGTGCTGCGCTTGAGCCTCAGCCTTGAGGGAACGGACTGCCAGGATGTCGCGTTTGAAGCCGCAGCGCCGGAGCGCCCGCTGCCCTGGGAGTTCGATATTCCGGGCGGGCGGCTGCGCCTGACGCACGCAGAGGGCGCAATCGTCAGCGGCGAGGCGAGTCTGCCGGGCGCAAGCGGCGAGATAGCCTTCACCGCCTGGACCGACGGCGACGGCGCGTATCCCTTATCGCTGCGCGGCAAGACGGTCCTGCTGGTCGGCGATTCGATGGCCGAAGGCGTCGGCCCCTGGCTGCAAAAGAGGGCGGAAGCGGCGGGTGCGAGATTCATTGACGGGCACGAGTGCAGCTCGACGATTGTCTGGTGGGAGGGAGCCGGAAAGCTCAGGGAATTGCTCGCGCTCTACAGGCCGGACGTGCTCTTTATCGCGCTCGGCTCGAATGAAATCTTCCTCCAGCAGCCGGAAGCACGCGCGCCCTTAATCAGGCAGATGGTGGCCGAGATAGGCTCGCGCCCGGCCTACTGGATCGGGCCGCCGTGCTGGAAGCCCGACACAGGCTTGATTCGCGTCATCGAAGAGAATTTCCAGCCCGGCCACTTCTACAACTCGAACGAGCTGAAGGTCGCGCGCCAGCCCGACGGCAAGCACCCGACCCCGCAAGGCTATGCCGAATGGACCGAGCTGGTCTGGAGCTGGTACGCGAGAGCTGTTTGAGAGGCTGCGCTGTCTGCGCCTGCGCCTTGCCGGGAGAAGGCAGAGAGTGTGTGTTCCTCATCCAGCGCCCGGCCCCTGTCGCGGCCTGCATATGGCTCAGAGGCCCTGCGCCGGTCTCGCCCTTGATCCCTCATTTTCACTATCTTCTACTTGCCTTTCATGCGCGGGCGCGGGTTGCCGAGGGGGCCGGGCTTGTTGACGGGGCCGGGTTTAGTTCCGCTGCCGGGCCTGGGACTAAACCTGGGCGCGCGGGCCTCTACGGTGAGGGCCGGGCCGCTGGTCTGTGTCAGGCTGGCATTGATAAAGCGCGGCGGACGGGTCGAGACCAATCCCCAGAAGAAAGAGCTTTCGCCTTTGCCGCGGCTGCTGCCCGCGCAGACCGGGGAGGCGAACGTGAAAGTGATGCTGTTGCCGGTCCGCTCGGCCGAGGCCAGCCCGACGCTGCCGAGCCCGCCGCCCGTCACGACGTAGACCTCGTCGCTCGCCCGCCCGTCGCCGTTATAGTCAATCGTGCCGACGACCGGGCCGAAGTTCAGTGTGACGGAAGTGACGCAGCCGATGTTGGTGATTCCGGCCACCTGGCGCAGGTCAACGCGGTACTCGTAGCCGAAGAGCCCTCCGGCGGGCGAGCCTGGCAAGCCCTTGAGCGTCCGCGATTGGAGAAAGCCCTCGCCGCTGGAACCGGGAAGCTCGATGGGAGCTGTGGTATCGTTGACGACGACGGTGCAGGACGCATCGAAGATGCAGTTGATGGGCGGCGCGCTGACGTTGACGACCGAAAGCGGCACGGCGCGGGCGCTCGTCGCCAGCAGCGCACAGACAACAGCGAGCAGTAGCTTTCTCATCGGACTCTCCTTAAGTCGAGCAGCCCGCATCCAGGGCAGGCTCGCGGCGAATGGACGGTGAAGATTCCGGCTCTTTCGCGGTCGGCTCTTTGAGAGGGGAAGCGCCGCTCCGCTTTGCCCGCTGAAGTGGCCTCTCTCCGGCGAGCCATCAAAGGGCCTGACCTCCCGGCTCCGCGGAGCGAAGATATTTCCTTGCCCGGCCCGTGTCAAGGCGGACGGCCTTCGGGCACGGGGCGCTGAGACCGGAAACGCCGGGGGGCCGCCGGGCGGCGCAACGAACGTCGAAAATAATCGTTATGATGACCAAAAAGAATCAAGCATCCAGGCTTCTCTCTCTCCTTCTACTGCTCACGCTCGGCGCGAGCGCGCTCCTGCCCGTCGCCGCGCAGGAACCCCAGAGGCGCGAGCGCAGAGTCAATCCGACGGCTGCGCCAGTGCCGACGCCTGCGCCGACGCCCCTGCCGACGCCGCAGCCTGCGCCCGCCCCCGTCACGCCCGTCACGCCCGCGCCCGGCACTGGCAGCGCGCTCCAGACGGTCGAAGAGTTGCGGGCGCGCATTCAAGAGGTGATGCACAGGCCGGAGCTTGCGCCCATCCAGTTTGCGGTCAAGGTGTCATCGCTCGATACGGGGCGCACCATCTACGAAGAGAACGCGGGCAAGCTCTTGATGCCCGCCTCCAACATGAAGATTTACACGATAGCGGCCGCGCTCGACCGGCTCTCGCCCGACTATCGTTTCACGACCTCCGTTTACGCGCAGGCGCGGCCCGATGCGGCGGGCACGATCAGGGGCGACCTGACCGTCTACGGGCGCGGCGACCCGAGCTTCGCGGCGGGCTTCTATAACGGCGACTACTACCGCGCGATTGACGACCTGGCGGCGCGCATCGCGGCCGCGGGCGTGCGACGCGTCGAGGGCGACCTGGTCGGCGACGAGAGCTATTTCAGCGGGCCTGTGCTCGGCATCGGCTGGGAATGGGACGACCTGCAAACGGCGGACGCGGCCGAAGTAAGCGCGCTCTCCGTTAACAATAACGCCGTTGACCTGCTGGTCAGGCCGGGTCCGGGCGTCGGCACGGCCTGTGCGGTCACGACCGGGCCGCCGACGCCGCTCGTCACCATCGTCAATCGCACGACGACGACCGCTCCCGGAACTAAGAGAGACATTCGCTTGCGCCGCGCGCTCGGCGGAAACGTGGTCGAAGTGACGGGCAGCCTGCCGCTCGACGACAGGACGGACAAGGGCTACGCGGGAAGCATCGCGATTACCAACCCGGCGCTGCTGTTCGTCTACATGCTGCGCACCTCGCTCGCGCAGAAGGGCGTGACCATCAGCGGGCGCTCGCGCACCGTTGACGCGACGACGCCCGGCGCTATCTCCTACAGGCCCGCGCAGACCGACGCCGCATTAATTCGCTCGACGCCCTCTCAAACACCCGCCATCGAGATTGCCAGCAGGCAGTCGCCGCCCTTGAGCGAGATTGCGGCGCAGACCCTCAAGCCGAGCCAGAATCTCTACACAGAGCTAATCCTGCGCGCGGTCGGGCAGGCCGCTCCGACCAATACTGACGGGCCTGATCCGGGGCGAACGAGCGTCGAGGCGGGAGTGCTGGCGGTCAAGGCTTTCCTGCGCCAGGCCGGAGTTGATCCGGGCTCGCTGATTATGGCCGACGGCTCCGGGCTCTCGCGCCACAACTACATCACGGCTGCGGGAACGCTCCAACTGCTCGCCTACATGAGCCGCCATCGCTATGCCAACGCCTTTCGCAGCGCGCTGCCGGTGGCTGGCGTTGACGGCACGCTGCGCACACGGATGAGGGGAACTCCCGCCGCGGGCAACGTCCGCGCCAAGACGGGCACGATCAGCGATGTCGCCACGCTCTCCGGTTATGTGACGAGCGCGGGCGGCGAGCGCCTGGCCTTCTCCATCCTGGTCAACAATTACCCGGAAGGCTCGAACGTCCGCCGCAGCTACATAGACACCATCGCCGTCATGCTCGCGTCCTTCGCCGGGCGCTCTTAGCAGAGAATAAAGCCGGGCGCCGCAGGGGCAGGACCAAAAGCCCTCCGCCGCCTTTGTGAACGCGGGCGCAATGTGGCACAATCAGTCGCCCGCCGCCAGGGAAGCCCCGACCAACCGCAGCGGTTGTCTGCCAGGCAGGAAGAGATTTTCCACCGAACGGCTCAGAGCATTCGATGCAGTTCATTAAATTCCACGGCTTCGGCAACGACTATCTGGTCTTTGAAGCGGAGCGGCTCGATGGGATAGCTTCCCTCAACGAGTTCGCCCGCGCCATCTGCGACAGGCACTACGGCGCGGGCGCGGACGGCATCACGGTCGTCAGTCGCTCCCGTGAAGAGAGCGCGGATTTCGCCGTCCGCATCTTCAACGCCGACGGCAGCGAGGCGAATCTTTCCGGCAACGGGACGCGCTGCACGGTCGCCTATCTTTATTACCGCCGGCTCTGGTCCGGGGACGAACTGCGGCTCAAGACGCGCTCGGGCGTTAAGGGCTACCGGCTGCGCGAACGGCTCAGCGACGGGCATTACTGGTTTGAATCGGAGCTTGGCCAGCCGGGGCTCGACAGCGCCTCCGTTCCGATGCTGACGGACGGTCCGAGAGAGCGCGTCACGGATTACCCGCTCACGGTTGACGGCCAAACGGTCAAGGTCACGGCCCTTTCGATGGGCAACCCGAACTGCTGCATCTTCGTTGACGATTTTGAGCAGTTGGACTGGCGCTCGACGGGTCGGCTGCTTGAGACTCATCGGCAATTCCCGGAACGGACCAACGTCGTCTTCGTGCGCGTGCGCGACCGGAGCAACATCGAAGTCAGGCTCTGGGAACGCGGCGTCGGCGAGACCTTCTCTTCGGGGACCTGCTCTTGCGCGGCCGTCGTCGCCAGCGTCATTAACGGCAAGACCGGGCGGCAGGTCAACGTCGAGACGCCGGGCGGGTTAATCGAAGTTTTATGGCGGGAGGACGGAGAGGTCCTGATGACGGGGCGCGCCGACGTGGTTTACAGCGGCGAGTGGCTCGGCCAGACCTGATTTCGACCCCGTCTTTGCTGCCGGAAATCGTTTCGCAGTGCTTCATCTTTATCAATCAGGAATCTTCAGGTTTCAAAGTAAGTTAACCCCATGAAAAATCGCTTGAGTGAATCTCATCAACGCCCGTCGAAGACTGCGGGCCATCGCTGGTTGAGCGCTTCGATCCTGGCGGCCCTGCTGGCGGCGCTGCCGGTCCTGAGCGGCTGCGGCGGTAAAGCGGAGAGCAAGTCCGTCACGGAGTCGCGCGAGAGCGAGCTGCGCAATGCCCCGGCCGTGCGTCTGCCCCCGAGCGTTTCGACCTGGCTCGGCAATCCGTCGCGGAGCTTTTACGGCTCCGGCCCCTGGACCGACGACCCGCTCGAAGTTATCTGGAAGTTTAAGACCAAGTCCATCAGCGGACGGCTTCACAAAGACCCCTGGGGCGGCACTTCCTGGCCCGGCCAGCCCTCCGTCAGCGGCGACCGAGTCTACTTCGGCTCGGCCGACGGCAACGTTTATTGCCTGAGCACCAAGGACGGCAGCCTCGTCTGGAATTTCAAGGCCGAGGATAGTCTTAAGGCCACGCCCACGATTGTCGGCGACCGGATCATCGCCAGCGGCCTGGACCATTACATCTATTGCCTGAACGCAGGGGACGGCACGCTCATCTGGAAATACAAGACCGGGTTTGAAGTTGACGGCTCGGTCGCAGCCATTGACGGCCGCCTCTATTTCGGCAGCGAGGACCACTTCTTTTACTGCCTGAGCCTGGCGGACGGCTCGCTCGTCTATAAGACGGAGCGGCTCGGCTCGATGGAGGGCAGCGTCTCGGCTCACGACGGGCGCATCTACGTCGGCACGGAGCAGGGCGATCTTTTCTGTCTCAACATGGCCGACGGCGCTGTCATCTGGAAGGCACGCATCGGCGCGGACTCCGACTCGACGCCTGCCGTCGCGGGCGGCCTCGTCTACACGGCGGCGGAGGACGGCAACATCAGCGCCTACAGGCAGGAGACGGGCGAGCGCGCCTGGACCTTCAAGACGGGCGGCGGCGTCTGGGCCAGCCCCATCGTCTCGCAGGGCCGCATCTACATCGGCTCAAGCGATCATTACCTCTACTGCCTGACCGCCGACAAAGGCCAGGTTATCTGGCGACATAAGACGCGCGGCGAAATCTGGGGGACAGCGCCGGTCGTTGACGGCCGAGTCGTCTTCGGAGACAAAGCGGGCTGGATGTACATGCTCTCGGCCGCGGACGGGCAGTTGATTTCGGAGCTGAAGATCGGAGAGAACATCAACTCCACGCCCGCCATCGCGCAGGGCCGCATCTACATCGGAGCCTTCAACGGCGACCTCTACAGCCTGGGAGCGAATAAGTAAGCAGTAAGCAGTGAGCAGTCAGCGGTGAGCAGTGAGCAGTCAAAAGCGCGCGATGAGCAAGTCGTGAGCCCTAAACAGCTATTGTTTTTACTGCTCGCTGCTTACTCACACTCAGGCAGGAAAACTACCGGCTTCTTATCCGGTTTTTAACTGCTTACTGCTCACTGCTCACCGCTCACTCTTTTATGCTTTACCTCGTAGACAACACGATTGACGGGCAGGGGCCGTCGCCGCGCGAGATCAGGGCCGCGCTGGAGCGACTGCGCCCGGACTTGCAGTTCGTCGTCGAGTCATTCAAGGAAGTCTCGCTTGAGCGCGTCGAGGAACTCCGTCCCGCGCACATTATCCTGAGCGGGCAGAGCCATCCGTGGGAGGAGTACACGGAAGAATCGCTGGCGGGCGTCTTCGACGTGATTCGCAACGCGCGGCAGCCCATCCTCGGCGTCTGCGGCGGACACCAGCAGATTGCGCTGGCTTACGGCTCACGCGTCGCCGTCATGCGTCGCCTTGAGCCGGGCGAAGGTTACGAGGGCTGCCTGCGCGAGCGCGGCTTTTTCGATGTCGAAACGGACGGCGAGGGAATCTTTTCGGGACTGCCGCGCCGCTTCCCCGTCTGGCACTCGCACTACGACGAAGTGAAAGAATTGCCCCGGGGTTTCCGTCGCACGGCCTCCAACGAGACCTGCGCCATTCAGGCCATGCAGCACACCACGCGCCCGCTCTTCAGCGTTCAATTTCACCCGGAGCTGTTTGACGAAGAGCACCCGCACGGGCAGCGCATCGTCGAGAACTTCCTGAGCCTCTGACGGCCGCAACGCTGCCTCTTAAGTCAACGCCGCCCGCCTTTCAGGTCTGCGCCGCCTACTTTCTTCTTTTCTCCACAATCATTCGCATGCCGTGCTTCGGGCGCAGCGTGATGACGGGTTGAAGCGCTACGGGGTGTCCCGGAACGAGGCGCATACGCCAGTTCTGCGCCAGCGTGGCGAGCAGCAGAATGCCCTCCATCCAGGCAAAGCCTTCGCCGATGCAGCGCCGCGCGCCGCCGCCAAACGGGAAGTAAGAGAACTGCGGGCGGGATTCGCGCGCTTCGGCCGTCCAGCGCTCCGGGTCGAAGCGCGTCGGGTCCGGGAAAAAGCGTTCGTCGCGGTGCGTTACGTACTGGCTGAGCAGCACCAACGCTTTGGCCGGGATGGTATAGCCCCCGATTTCTTGGGCCTTCAGCGCGAGCCGCCCGATGGCCCAGGCTGGCGGGTAAAGCCGCATGGATTCGGCCAGGACCATCTCCGTGTAGCGCAGGCGCGGCACGTCCTCGGCCGTCGGCGGCCCCGAAGCCAGCACCGCGTCCAGCTCTGCGTGCAGCCTGCTCTCTATCTGCGGATGCTGCGAGAGCAGATACCAGGTCCAGGTCATCGCGTTTGAAGTCGTCTCGTGCCCGGCGAGAAAGATGGTCATCGCTTCGTCGCGCAGTTGCAGGTCGCTCATCCGGCCCCCGTCTCCCTCTTCGTCTCGCGCGTTGAGCAGCATCGAGAGCAGGTCGCCGCAATCAACTGCGCTCCGGCGGCGCTCCGCGATGAGGCGATAGATGGTCGTGTCAAGACGATCCTTCGCTCGCTGAAAGCGGCGCACGTGCGGCAGGCGCAGCGGGAGCTTTTCGAGCAGCTCCGAGTATGGCATCAGCAGCACGCCGAAGAGATTCATCACTTCCGTCAGGGCCGCGCCGATCTCCCCCGCCTCCGCCTCAACGTCGGCGTCGAAGAGAGTCTTGCCGACGATGGCCAGCGTCAGGCGCATCATCTCTTCGGAGATGTCGAGCTGCTCGCCGTCCTGCCAGCGCGCCGAGATGCGCGCGGCGTAGCCCGTCATCACGCCCGCATAGGAGCTTATCCGCTGGCGATGAAAGGCGGGCTGTGCGAGCCGCCGCTGGCGACGATGGAACTCGCCCTCGCTGGTCAGCAGCCCCTCGCCGAGCAGCCGCTTGGAACGCTGGAGAGCGCGCCCCTTCATAAAGTTCTGCTGGTGTGTGACGAGCACGTCCTTGATGTGCTCCGGGTGGTTGAGAAAGAAGGTCTCCTGCCCGCCCAAACGGAAATAGACGATGTCGCCGTGCTCGCGTGCGACCTTTTGCAGGAACGAGAGCGAGTCGCGCCGGAAGTCCAGAAAATTACCGCCCAGGAGCTTACGCTTCGGGCCTGGCGGATAGCTTGAAATCGTCACCTGTCGTTCCTCTCGCGCCGAGCTTCGGGCCGCTCCCGTCGGTGAAAAAAGGCTTCGCGCCATTCTTTCATCACGCACGGGCGGCGTCAAATATAGGGGTCGCGGGGGCCGTCAAAACGATTCGATGGAAACCCGCTTGCCCTGCGGGCCGCGGTGTGTTAGTGATTGAAGACGAGTTGTCGTCAATCTGCTGTCGGAGGCCGCGAGAGAAAGCACTTGTCCTTAGAATTCGGCATTGAATTTTCATGTTCGCTGCGCGCGCGCTACACGGAGAAACACCTGCGCGCCTGGGGGCGTCTGAGCAACCTGCACACGCGCCTGACGACGGGCGAGGCCGCCGCGCCGAGCGAAGACAAGGTGCGCTTTGTCGAGAACGCGCGCGTCGAGCTTGAAGAGATGCAGGCCGAGACGCAGTTGTGCGCTTCGTGCCCTGCCTGCCTGCCCGTAGAAGCGGCGGGCGAGGGCGAGATGGTCGGCTGCCTCGGCCGCGTCACTTACCCGATTGAAGCGCAGTTCGAAAAGTTTCTCGCCGATCGCGTGCAGCTCACGCTGGACACCCTGGACAAGGAGGACCAGCCGCGCCTGCTGCGTATTCTGGTTGACGCGGAATCGCCTTTCGACGGCGAGGCGACCAAGGAGCTGCGGCGCGTGACAACCAGCCAGGGCCTGCGCTTCTACGAGCTGCGGCTGCCCATCAAGCTGACGCGCGAGGCGGCCCACCTGACGACCGATAATCTCTTCGACATGCTGGCCGGATTCCGTTCCGCAGACACACGCCAGACCACCTACACGCGCGAGCTGCCCTTCGCGGCGACCGCCGACTATTACGACTTTCTGGACCACATCCTGCGCAACGAGGTCTCCGAATCCGAACGCACGCGCCTGCATGGCCGCGGCAGAAACTACGCGCAATTCCTCCGCCTGCTGACCGCCCTCGAACGCGCCGAGGCGCTCAACACGAGAGTCCTGCTCGATTAGCAAAGGGGCCGCAGGGGAAGAGGCGAAAGGTAAAGGTCAAGAGAGCCCGGCCGCCGCCCGCATCGCCCCGTTTCTCCTGTTCCGCTGTTCCCTGACTCTGCCTTGCCTCTGCTCGCCTTTGACCCTTTTACCTATTCTCTTCCTCTTAGCTTTCCTTGTTTTCTTCGTCTAGCTGGCGCAGCGAATCCAGGATCAGGTTGGTGTTGCTGGGAGCATTGATGGTGACGGGAAATTCCTTGAGGGTGCGGGCGAAGTCGAATGAGCCGTTGGCCACTTCGACGAGCTTGCGGAAGGCTTCGACGGCCCTGGCCTCGCCCGTCTCTGCGCCGACGATGCGCCCTTCGTTGAAGAGGATGCGGCCCGGGCGCGCATCGCTTGAGATGGCGAGCGTGCCCGTCAGGCGCGAGTTTTCGATGACCTGGACGGCGTCGAAGATGCTGATGACGGAAAGGTCTCCGGCGAAAACGGCCCTGGGCCTCTCGACCGGGGGGCGGCGCTCAACGGCCTCTTCTTCCGAACGCAGCGCCGGAGGACGGCGCGCACGCCGGATGGCCTCCAGGCCCGTCGCGATGGAGATGCGCGGGTCGAGCTGCTTGGCTTCGAGGAGCCGTTCGTGCGCGGCCTGGAAATCCTCGCGCTCGATGTAGAGCCGGGCGAGCGCCAGGCAGTGGCGCGCGGCCTCCTCGGGATGGCTGGCGGAGGTGATCTCGCGCAATCGCTCGCGCAGTGCAAGCGAGCGCGGGTGCTGTTCAATCGCGGCGCGCAGCCTCCTGATGGCGCGCTCCGGGGCCTGGTACTTGATAAACAGCTCGGCGTCGAGCAAAGCCGTTTCGACATCCTCTCTATTCTGCTCTTTGTGTAAGGGCGCGTCGCTCATTTATCTCATCGGGCGTCACTGGAAAGAGGCGGACCACTTCGTCGTTCTCGCGCGTCGGGAGCGGCAGTTTATCACAACTGGCGAGGCGGTTCGCCGGGGCTGCGCTTTTTGCCATAGCAAAGCACCATATCGTGTAAGCTGCGGGCCGCCCACGTATAATTAAATTTCCCGGCTCGTCGCCCGAGACGCCAGCAATTCTTTTCATTACCTCATGTAATCTTTTAACTCGCGCCCCCAATTCCTGATACGAGTTGCCTTAAAGGATAGCCGCGCGTGCCCGGTTTTGACCGTTTGGGGCGCGCCGGGCGCTCGTCCGTGCGCGCCTGTTCCAGCCGTGAGACGTGGCACGCAGCATGCACTAGAGGGCGGGTGAGAAGTCATAAAAGCAGCCGAGGAATTGCCTGCGCGGGCTCTCTCCAGTATCACGTACTCCCCCATTTTAGAGGCTTTGTTCGACCATCTTGGAGGGTTCGAGAAGCATGTATGATGAGATGACATTGGAAACCGCCAACGCAGCGACTATCCGCCTGGTGAACGGCAGTTGGGCCAACTATTTGCAGCGCGTCTTACGCGGGCTCAAATCAATCGGCCGCCTTCACAAGGCCGACGGGACCGAAGCCTTAATCAAGCGTTTCAAGCACTCGCGCCCGGAAACCTACTTTCACAGCGTGCGTGTTTCCAGGCTCTCGCGCACCATCGGCCGCGTTTTCGGTTTCGACGATACGCGCCTGCGCCAGCTTTGCTACACGGCCGTCCTGCACGACGTGGGCAAGATACTCGTGCCCGAGGTCGTCCTTAATCGCCCGCGCAAGCCGACGCCGACCGAGCTTTTCATCCTGCACAAGCACCCTAGCTTCGGCGCGCTGCTGGCTTCCTATTTCAATCTCCCGGCCGAGCTGCGCATCCGCACGCAGCATCACCACGAACGCTGGGACGGACAGGGTTATCCGCACCGGCTCGGCGGCGAAGACATCCCGCTGATGGCGCGCATCGTGCAGGTCGCCGACACCTACGATGCGATGGTCGCAGACAGGCCCTACCGCAAGCCGCTCGAACATAACGAGGCGGCCGCTGAACTGCTCAGGCATCAGGGCAAACAGTTTGACCCGCGCGTGGTCGAAGCATTTCTGGATGCATTTCCGGCCGGGAGGTCTCAGGAGCAAGCATGAGTTACTGGATGAGGCGGCGCATTCATCGCTGCCGCGCACGCTGCCGCAGGGTCGCGCCCGCACACGAACAGGAGCCCGGAAGCCGTCAGCCCGAGCCCAGGCCGGTCAAACAGTCCGGGCCAGCCCTTCATGCGCCCCGCCAACCGGCCAGCCTGAAATGAAGAGAAGCGGGAAGCCGCGCTCGATTGAGCGCGGCTTCCCGCTTTGCGGCCTCTACGGGCCATCCGCCGTTAAAGCACCGGAGTCGAATGCGTCGGAAGAGAGGCGCGCCCGCGCTCTTCGGAGGACGGTTCCGGCTGGCTTTCCGCGCTACCTTCTGACTCTTGAAACCCCTAAAAATACCAGCCCGGCGACGAGGGCAAAGACGCTTGTATACATCAGGATGGTGCTCGTTAGTCCGGCGGTATTTCCGGTTAGATTGATAAGCGTGTAGATGATTCCACAAAGAACACCGATTGCCAGCAAAATACTACCGACATCTCTACGCCTCATTTTCAGTCATCCCCTTGTTCACTCGATTTATGCTTTTCACGCTTTCCAGGCGTGCGCCCAGCCGCTGCCGTAACAGACGCCGCACTGCGAGTTCTTATAGGCTTTGCCGCTGCCCTTACAGGTCGCACATTTATGGCTCGGCTGGACGACGAGGACGCTGCCCACGCCCCTGCACGAAGGGCACTTCTGATCGCCGAAAGTCGCCATAAAACGGCCGCTCCCCTGGCAGAGAGAGCAGGTTTCCGGTGCATAATTGGCCGGTGGCTTTGGCCCTGTACTCACTTTTTGCCGCCTTTCCAGCTTTTACCCGCAATAATAATTACTACCGCTACTAAAAGTAAGACGATGATGGTGCTGCTCATCTCTCGCTGCCTTTATCGCTGCCCTTCTCACTCACTTTTCTATTTAATCTTATTCGGTTCCCGGCGCACAACTAGAAATCGAAGCGCAGGCCGAGGCGAATCTGGCGCGGGCGAAGCGTGCGCGTCGTGACGAGGAATGAATCAATAAAAGCCTGTCGCTGCGCGGCCGTGGCCGCCGGGCTGAGCCCGCTGAAGTTGATGAACTCCGTCCCGAAGCTGAAGACCGTCTTGTTGAGCAGGTTGTCAATCTCGATGACGGGGCGCAGGCGCATTCTTTCGTTGACGCGAAACTCGCGCGTGATGTTGAGATTGAGGGCGAAGAGGCCGGGGCCGACGCCTGCGTTGCGCGGCAGATTGCCCGTCTGCCCGACCGTCGGCAGCGCGAAGGCCGTCAGCAGCGCCGGATTGAGCGGCTCGCCCGGCTCCCTGGCGCGCAGGAGTCCGAGGTCGCCCGTGAAGATTGGGCGGTCGTTGCCGACATCGTCCAGGTTGCGATCATTGCCGCCGATGGAGATGTTAAAGGGAGCGCCCGACGCCAGTTGAAAGATGGGCGAGAGGCGCAGGCGGCCGAGCCAGCCGGGCGTGTCGAACGTCCCCGAAAAGACGAAGCGGTGACGGCGATCGAGGAGGCTCCGCGAGCGCTCGGCGCGGAAATCTCCGGGGGTCAGCGCGTCCGAGGTATTGACGATGCCGTCGTCAATCAGGCGCGAGAGCGTGTAGGCCGCGCGAAACGAGAAGCTGAGCCCGTTCTTGCTGCGTTGAAAGCGGCGGCGCAGCTCAAGCGTCAGGCCGTGATAGAAGCTGTTGCCGATGGACGCCAGCTGCTCTATCTCGGCGCGCGTCGGGTCGGGCCGCAGCGAGTTCAGGGCATCGCGGGCCGCATCGAGCGCGGTCGTCGAGTTGACGTTGTTGAGATTGAAAACAGAGATGGGGACGCCCGCCTCGAAGATGCGCGCGATGGTGTTCGGGGCCGCCGGGTCGGACGTAGAGAGGCTAAAGCGCACTAGCTCGCCCGCCGTCGAAGCGTCGTAGAGCGGGCGCGGGCAGCCCGGGCAGGCGCGGAAATTCGGGAAATCGCGCGAAAGCAGATACTCCGTCAGGCTCCTGTAACGCGACGGCAGGATGGGCGCGTTCGCGTTGAACTCGCGCCAGAGATGTATTCCGCGATTGTAGGTGTAGTTGGCTTCGAGGACGAACTTGCCGCCCAGCTCGCGCTCGAATCCGACGTTGGCCTGGTAGCTTTCCGGGATGCGCAGGGTCGGGTCGAGACGCCGCGAAAAGTTTGTGTTGAGCGAGCCGTACTGCGCGACGAGCGGCGAGTCCGGCGTCAGCACCTGCGGAAAGCGCAGGTTGGCGCTGATGAATTGCTGGCGCTCCGTCGCGGTCAGCAGGCGGCCCGTCGTCGCGTTGCGCTGGTCGTTGGTGTCGAAGAAGAGCTGCTGTTTGCCGAGCGTAAAGTCGTCAATGGTGCGCAGCAAGGCGCGGTTGTAGAAGATGCCCGCGCCGAGACGAATGACGGTCCGGCCTGTCCCGAAAGGATCGTAGGCGAGCGCGAAGCGCGGGCCGAAGTTGTTGCGGTCGCGGATGATGGACTCGTTCTCGTAGCGCAGCCCGTAACTGACGGTCAGATTCGGCTTGAGCCGCCATTCGTCCTGCACGAAGAATCCGACGTAAGTATTCTGCTGCGTTGACTCGGTCTCGAAGGTCTGCCGGAAGCGGCTCGGCTTGTTCTGGAGAAACTCGGCGACGCTCGTAAAGTTGAAGGTCCCGGAAACGTCCGAGAGGTCAATGAAGGTCGAGCGGATGCGCTGCATGTCGGCCCCGAATTTCAGGGAGTGCGCGCCGCGCACGTAGGAGACGGCGTCCTGCACCTGGAGACGATTTTCGCGCCGGTCGGTCGCGCCCGTCGTCGAAGAACCGGCGATGAGCGTGCCCGAGCGGTCCTCCGGGTCCGCCGCCGACGACGTGTCGTTGATGCTAATCAGGACGACGGGGTTGCGCCCGCCGCTCGCCTCCACTCCGGGCGTCAGCCGCGAGAACTGGATGCGCACCTGGTTGACCAGCTTCGCCGAGAAAACATAGCTGTCGGAATAAGAGAGGGCATCCGTGTTGCGCGTCTTGGCCTGGAGGGATTCGGCCAGGCGATTGCCGCCGCCGAACTGGCGCAGGTTCGTCAACCGGCCCAGCTGGTAGAGCAGCGAGCCGTTATGCAGGTCCGAGAACTTGTGATCTATCCGTGCCGTGTAGATGTGGTTGCGCACGGGCGTGCTGACGGATGAAAGGAAGGGCGCGACCAGCGCGGGCGTGACGCCCGTCGGCGCGTCTTCAAGCCTGCTCGCGCCGATGATGGTCGGCGCGGGGATGGCGAAGAGCGGATTCTGCCCGACGGGAACGAGCGTATCAATGGTCGCCGTGTCGAAGACCGTGTCGAACTCGTAGGCGGTGAAGAAGAAGGTCCGCTTGCCGCCATCGTAGCCGGGCAGCCCGAAGATGCCTGGCAGGCGCAGGGGGCCGCTGAAGGTCAGGCCCGGATTGTGCTCTTCGAGGGGCAGCCGGGGCAGCCCGGCCGTCTTATTCCTGAACGTGTTGGCGTTGAAGATGTCGTTCCGGTAGAAGTAGAAGAGGCGTCCGCGATAACGCTGTGAGCCGCCGCGCGTGCGGATGTTGATGCGCCCGCCCGAGGCCCGCCCGTATTCGGCCGAGAACTGGTTGGTAATGACCTGCACTTCTTCGACGGCCTCGATGGAGGGCTGAAAACGCTCGCGGGCGGCGCGGTCGTCGTTGTTGTCGAGCCCGTCAATCGTGATGTTGTTGGAATAGGCGGGGCCGCCCGCGAGGGCAAATGTTCCGGCCTCTTCGGGCGTGTTGCCCGGAGCCGTGTTGCGGTCTTCGGCCAGGTTGCGCGTCGAGAGCGGTTCTTCCGTGACGCCGCCGAGCGTGAAGATCAGGTCCAGCGGCGAGCGCGAGCTGTTGGGCAGCGACTCTATCTCCTCGGTCGTGACCGTCCCGCCGACGACCGTCCGCGTCGTGTCCACGGGGGAGGTCTCCGCCTCGTTGACGATGACCTGCTCGGCCGTCACGTCGGCCGGGCGGAGCGTAAAGTCCAGCTGCACGTTCTGGCCCGCGACCGTCGTCAGCTCCGTCCGCTCTTCGGTGGCGAATCCCGCAAAGGAGGCGCGCAGCGTATAGACGCCCGGGTCCAGCTCGATGATCCGGTAGCGCCCCTCGTCGTCGGCCGTGACGGTGCGCTCGACCCCTGTCTTAACCAGGATGGCCGTCACGCTCGCGCCCGGAACGATGGCCTTATTAGGGTCCGTCACGCGCCCGCTGATGGTCACGTTATCCAGGTCCTGCGCGCGCGCGCGCGGGCCCGCCCAGAGCAGGAGCAGGCAGAGCGCGGCCGCCAGGATGACGAAAGGGCGCGTGGGGCGCAGAAGAAGATGCGAGGGACGACTCATATATTCGCTCTCCGGCAAAGGGCGAAGTCAACCGTCACGCACGACAAAGGCGCGTGCGCATGAATGACGGGCCAAACCTGTGTGAAAAGATTACGCGGAAGCTCTCAGATTATCCGCGTCGGACTGGGTGGCCGCCCTGGTCCAGACAAGGACCAGAAAGCCGGGCCTCTCGAACAGCTGCGCCGACGGGCACGGTGGCCGAACTTTAACACCTGCCCGGAGAGAGCACAAGCGTGGGGTTTAAGGAGAGCCGGTTTAGCTATGCGAAGAGGTCCGGCGGCGCAGGTGCAGCGACGTGATGCGCGTGGTCGGGACCAGCGCGCCGGCTTCAGGCGGGGGAATCTCGGCGAAATTCCCGAAATCGCTCGTGTGCGATTGCAGGTAATCGAAGAAGCGCTCGAACTCGCGCTGCATCGCGTCCATCTTCTCGCGCATGTTGAGGATGATTTCGACGCCCGCCAGATTGACTCCGAGGTCGCGCGTCAGCGAAAGAATCACTTCGAGGCGTTCGAGATCGCTGTCCGTATAAAGCCTCGTGTTGCCCACCGAGCGCGAAGGCTTTAAGAGTCCCTCACGTTCGTAGAGCCGCAGAGTCTGCGGGTGGATGTCGAACTGCTCCGCCACCGCGCTGATCGTGTAGGTCCGAGCTTTACGTTTCATAACAGTTTAGGAGTGCTGAATTTTTTCAGTTCTTTCCTCATTCGAGCCCCATCGCCACGCGCGGGTTGTCCGGGTTGAGCTGCGCATAGCGGCGCAGGAGTTCCTTCGTCTCCTCGGAAATAACTTCTGGCAGCGTGACCTGCACTTCGACGAACTGATCGCCGCGCAATTGCGGGTTGCGCAGCGACGGCGCGCCGCGCTCGCGCAGGCGAATCTTCATCCCGGACTGCGTGCCCGGACGAATCTTCAACTGCGTCTTACCTTCGACGGTCGGGACCTCTATGTTCGAGCCAAGCGCAGCCTCCGCGACCGTGATCGGCACCGTCACGTAGATGTTGTCGCCCTTGCGCGTGAAATACTTGTGCCGCCCGACGTTCGTGATGATGTAGAGATCGCCCGCGGGCGCGCCCATCCGCCCGCCCTCGCCTTTGCCCGCGATGCGGACGCGCGAGCCCGTGTCAACGCCAGCCGGGATACGCACGTTCTTGAGCGTCTCGGTCTTCGGCGTGACGCCGCTGCCCTTGCAGACAGAGCAGGGTTGACGGCGCTTGCCCGCGCCCCCGCAATCAGGGCATTCCTGCGAAAACTTGAGCCGCCCGCCCGCCCGCTGCACCTGCCCGGAACCCTTGCAGGTCGAGCACGTGACGAGCGGTCCGCCCGTGTCGCCCGCCCCGTTGCAGCGCGAACACTGCTCCGAGCGGTTGACGGTGATGTTGGTCGTCATCCCCGTGATGGCCTCCTCGAAGGAGAGCGCCAGCGGCATCTCTATGTCCGCGCCGCGCACGGGCTGGGGCCTGGGCGGCTCGCGCTCCTGCCTCGAACCCGACCCGCCGAAGAGGTCCGCGAAGATGTCCCGGAAGCTGGAGCCGCTGCCCGTCGAAGTGTTTGAAGCCGAGCCCCAGTCGAAGCCCTCGAAATCGAAGCCGCCCGCGCCGCTGCGGCCAGCGCCCGGAGCCGCGGCCCCGCGCGCCGCCGCGTCCGCCAGGTTGTCCGAATACTGGCCGAAGCGGTCGTAGACCTTACGCTTCTTCTCATCGGAGAGCACATCGTGCGCCTCCGTGATGAGCTTGAAGCGCTCCTCGGCCGACTTGTCGCCCGGATTAACGTCCGGGTGATACTTGCGCGCCAGCCTCCGGTAAGCCTTCTTGATCTCGTCGGGCTTGGCGTCTCGCTTGACGCCGAGCACTTTGTAGTAATCTTCTTTTGCCATTGATTAGCGAGCGGCGAGCAGTAAGCAGTGAGCAGTAAAAATCGTCTGCTTACTGCTTACTGCTCACCGCTTACTTCCGTTACTTATTCTCGTCCGCATCGACGTATTCGGCGTCAATCACGTTGTCGTCGCCGCCGGATGTGCCGCCCTGCGCGCCGCCGCCAGCACCCGACGCAGCGCCCGCGGCCGAAGCCTGCTCGCCGCCGCCAGCGCCAGCCGAGCCGGTCTGCTGGTAGAGAGCTTCGGCGATCTTGTGCGAAGAGGTTTGCAGCCGCTCGAAGGCGCTGTTCATGCGCTCCGCGCCGCCCTCCTGCGTGGCCGCCTTGGCCTCTGCGAGCGCCGCTTCGATGTCGGAAATGGCGTCCGCCTGAAGCTTTTCGCGGTTCTCGCTGAAGGTCTTCTCCACCTGGTAAGTGAGAGAATCCAGGCGATTGCGCGCCTCTATCTCCTCGCGCTTCTTGGCGTCATCGGCCGAGTGCGACTCGGCATCGCGCATCATCCGGTCAATCTCGTCCTTGGAGAGACCGCTTGAGGCAGTGATGGTGATCTTCTGCTCGCGGCCCGTGCCCATGTCCTTGGCCGAGACGTTGACGATGCCGTTGGCGTCTATGTCGAACGTGACCTCGACCTGCGGCATCCCGCGCGGTGCGGGCGGAATCCCGACGAGATGAAACTTGCCGAGCGTGCGATTGTCGGCGGCCATCGGGCGCTCGCCCTGAAGGACGTGGACTTCGACGGACGTTTGGTTATCGGAAGCCGTCGAGAAGACCTCGGACTTCCTGGTCGGAATCGTCGTGTTGCGCTCGATGAGCTTGGTAAAGACGCCGCCGAGGGTCTCTATGCCGAGGCTCAGGGGCGTCACGTCGAGCAGCAGGATGTCCGTCTTCTCGCCGGAGAGCACGCCCGCCTGGACGGCAGCGCCGATGGCGACCACTTCGTCCGGGTTGACGGACTTGTTCGGCTCCTTGCCGAAAATCTCCTTGACGATCTGCTGGACTTTCGGAATGCGCGTCGAACCGCCGACGAGCACTACTTCGTCCACCTTGTTCGCCGCCAGCCCGGAATCCCTGATGGCGGCTTCGACCGGCCCCCTGAGGCGTTGCAGGATCGGGTCAATCAACTGCTCGAACCTGGCGCGCGTCAGCTTCATCACGAGGTGCTTCGGCCCGGTCTGGTCGGCTGTGATGAAGGGCAGGTTAATCTCGGTCTCCATCGCCGTCGAAAGCTCGATCTTGGCCTTCTCGGCAGCCTCCTTGAGGCGCTGGAGGGCCATCTTGTCGTTCGAGAGGTCAATGCCCTGGTCGCGCTTGAACTCTTCGGTGATCCACTCCATCAGGCGCTCGTCAATGTCGTCGCCGCCGAGGTGCGTGTCGCCGTTGGTGGATTTAACCTCGACGACGCCCTCGCCGACTTCGAGAATCGAGATGTCGAAGGTTCCGCCGCCGAAGTCGAAGACGGCGATGGTCTCGTCCTTCTTCTTGTCGAGCCCGTAGGCGAGCGCCGCGGCCGTCGGCTCGTTGACGATGCGCATCACTTCCAGGCCCGCGATGCGTCCGGCATCCTTGGTGGCCTGGCGCTGCGCGTCGTTGAAGTAGGCCGGGACGGTGATGACCGCCTTGTCCACCTTCTGCCCGAGGTAATCTTCGGCCGACTGCTTCATCTTTTGCAGAATCATTGCCGAAATCTCAGGCGGGCTGTAGTCTTTGCCGTCGGCCGAGACGCGGACATCGCCGTTGCCGTGCGCCTGCACCTTGTACGGAACCTGTTTAATCTCTTCGGTCACCTCTTCGTAGCGACGGCCCATAAAACGCTTGATCGAATAGATCGTGTTTTCGGGATTGGTGACGGCCTGGCGCTTGGCAACCTGGCCGACCAGGCGGTTGCCGTCCTTGGCAAAGGCCACTACGGAGGGCGTCGTGCGACCGCCTTCCGAGTTGGTGATGACGGTCGGCTCACCACCCTCCATCACGGCTACCACAGAGTTAGTCGTGCCTAAATCAATTCCTATAATCTTGCTCATTGCTTCCTATTCTCCCAATCTTGATTAACCGCCCTCCCGCCCGGCGGGAAACGGCCTTTTGACGCATCCACCGCTCGCTGCTGCGACTGTGCCCGCCGCCCCTCTCCCTCTGCCGAGACCTTCGAGAGAGCGCGGCGCGGTTCAATTCAGGGTTGAACGCTTCCTTAATATAATACTTGAGTGCGTTCTTGTCAACTTTTAAATACGACCTCCGCGGCCGGTCTCTCGACCAGCTAAGCGCTGACACACTTAGACTTATAGAACAGCGGGAACGGGGCTGAAGAGTCTAATCGTCGTGGCGGCGGTCTTCGTTGAGCAGCCTGGAGGCGAAAAAGACGTAGTGGATACCGGAAATGATGGCGAAGGCGAAGACCGTCGTATAGACGGTCGGGAGGTAGCCGCTGACGGAAGGGAAGCCAGCGGCGATGAGAATGGCGGCGATGGCCAGAATCTGCACGGTCGTATTGATTTTGCCGAGCCAGGAGGGGCGAAAACGGCTAAAACCCGTGACGATATTGATGGCCGCCGCGCCGACCAGGATAAAGACATCGCGGCTCAGGACGGCCGTCGTGACCCAGAAGGGGACCGGGAAATGGCGCGGCACGGGCTGCGGGCTGATGTTTGGCAGCGAGAGGACGACAAACGAGGTGACGAGCAGGAGCTTGTCTGCTATCGGGTCTAGAATCGCGCCGAGCTGCGATTTCTGGTTGAAGCGGCGCGCGAAGAGCCCGTCGAGGCCGTCGGTCACGCCCGCGAGGACGAAAACGGCCAGCGCCCACTCGAATTTCCGGTAAAAGAGGAGCGAGACGAAGAACGGAATCAACGCCATGCGGAACATGGTCAGCACATTCGGCAGCGTGACAATCCGTGAGGACATCTAGGAGCGGCGACGAGTAACGAACCGTCGTTGACGGCCGGTTGAATCTGGGCTTGGCATCCTCTTACTCATCATATCTTTATGCACACGCAGCGGTTCCCTGCGGAAAGCCGCGCATTATAGTTACTGCCCGGCACAAGCGCAAGGTTAGCGGCCGGAGCTTCACGGTTGGAGCGGCCAGAAGATGGGGACGAGCACGATGACGATGGCAAAGACGGCGAGCGTCAGAATCGAGCCGACCTTGACGAAATCCATGAACCTGTACCGGCCCGGCGTAAAAATCAGCACGCAGGCGGGCTCAAGCGGCGTCAGGAAAGAGCAGGAGGCCGCGTAGGTCACAGTGACGGCGAAGGCGCGCGGGTTAAGGCCGAGCGCGACGGCCGTTTTGACGGCGATGGGCAGCATGACGAGCGCCGCCGCCTGGTTCGACATCGGCTGCGTCAGCGCCACCGTCATGACGAAGAACCCGGCCAGCACGGCCAGGCCCCCGTAAGGCCCGGCGTAATTCCTGATGAAATCGGCCAGGTACTGATCGGCGTGCGTGCGCTCCATCGCCACGCCGAAGCTAATCATCCCGGCGATGAGCACGATTAAGCGCCACTCGATAAAGTTGTACATCTCCTGCGTGCGGACGGCGCGGCTGGCCAGCAGGATGAGGACGCCGAAGAGGACGGCCACCGAGAGCGGCAGCCCGCCCAGATGCGTCGTCGAGAAGAAGAGAAAGACGGCGAAGGCAAAGAGCGCCCAGCGCCTTTTCCCGGCGCGCGCGCCCCTCTCCGAAACGTCTTCGAGCAGCAGCAGGTGGCCTTCGGTCGTCAAAGGCTCTATGTCCTGGCGCTTGCCCTGGACGAGCAGCACATCGCCGAAGCGGAGGCTGACGCTGCTAATCTTCGAGAGCAGGGCGACGCCGTGGCGGTTGATGGCCAGCACCGTCAGGTTATAACGCTGCCGGAATCTGAGCCCCTTCATCGTCCGCCCGATGAAATCCGAGCCCCGCAGGACCATCACTTCAAACAACTCCACATCGCCGCGCTCCAGGACCTGATCGCTGAGCTTAAAATCGGCCTTAATCTCTATCCCCGCCTCCGTCTTGACGCGCAGGATGTCCTCGATGCGTCCCTGGACCAGCAGGAGGTCCTCGGCCTGGACTCGCTCGGTGGCGCTCGGGGCAATCCGTCCCTGCTTGCCGCGGATGATGCCGACGACCGTCAGGTCCAACTCCTGCCCGACGTTGGCCTCGGAGAGCGTCTTGCCGACGAGCGGGGAGTCCGGCAGCACGATCACCTCGGACATGTATTCGCGGATGTGATACTGCTCGGTCAGGGAATCGGAGCCGCCCCTTCGCGGCAGCAGTCGCAGACCGACGAGCAGCATGTAGAGCATCCCGACGCAGACAATCGGCACGCCCACCCAGGTCAGCTCGAACATCGTGAAGGGCTGCATCCCGTAGCGCGGCAGCGCGCCGCTCACCGCCAGGTTGGTCGAAGTCCCGATGAGCGTACAGGTCCCGCCGAGGATCGCGCCGAAGGCCAGCGGCATCAGCAGCTTTGAAGGCGCGATGCGCGCGCGCACGGACATTCCCAGGACGACAGGGACGAACATGGCTGTCGTCGTCGTGTTCTTCATGACGGAGGCGCAGGCGGCGGCGACGAGCATAATCAGCGCCGAGAGTCGAAATTCACTGCCGCCAGCGATGCGGTGCAGGCGTCTGCCGACGACATCTATGACGCCGGTTTTGACGAGGCCCCCCGTCAGGATAAAGAGGCCGGAGATGGTAATCACGATGTCGTCGCCGAAGCCCGCAAAGGCCTCCTTGACGGGCAGTGTGCCCGTCACGATGAGGCCGATGACCAGCAGGATCGTGACGATGTCAATGGGGATGCGCTCGGTCGCAAAGAGCACGACGCCGATCAGCAGCAGCCCCAGGACGATGGCGATAGGAGTAGTCATAACCGTTTCTGTTATAATCTCTGCCACTGACGATTCGGGGTCAGCGCAGAGGCTTTTTATACTTACTCAAGGGGGTTACATTTGTTGTGAGCGAGCATTGCATTCTTGTCATAGAAGATCAAGAAGATTTGGCGGAGCTGTACGAAGCGACGCTCAAGAACGCCGGTTACGGTGTCAGAAACGCTTTCACGGGCGAAGAAGGGCTGGCGGAATTCCAGGCCAACGGGGCCGACGTGATTCTGCTCGACATGACGCTGCCGGAGATGCACGGGACGCAGGTGCTGCATGAAATCCGGGCGATTAATCCGAGCGTGCCCGTCATCGTCATCACGGCCGAAGAGAGCGAGCAACTGCGCGAGCAGTGCCAGCGGCTCGGCGTTCATGACTATCTCTCCAAGCCCGTCAATTACGACGCGATGCTGACGGCCATCGAGTTCGCCCTCGACACCCCGCCGCAGGAGGCCGAGCTGATTACGCTGCGCCTGCCGACGAGCATCATCGAACAGCTCAGGGAGTTTGACTCGAACCTCGAACGCGCCATCACGCAACTGGTCGAAGACCGCCAGCAGAAGGCCGCTCAAGCCCGCGCCGCACAGGGACAGTAAGCACTAACGCTGCTCGTCGGCTGCGGCGAAAACCAACCATCCTCATCAGCTTTCAGGTCAGGGGCCGCATGCTGTCCGGCAAGACAGGCTCCTGGCCGCATCCGCGGCATCCCTGCGCCCGGTCTCCGCTCCTTAATATTTCCGCTCTTAGCTGCTCTTAATTGAAGAGCGAAGGCTCGCCTGCGGTCCTGGCTTTCTTCGGCGCGCGCTTCTTTGCGGTCTCGGCCTGTTCAGTGCCCGGATGATGCGCCAGGTGCTCGGCGTTCAAGCCGAGTTCGCGCAAGCTGGCGGCAAACTTCGGCTCCCCGTGCATGGTGATGATTCTCCGCGCGCCGGATTCGCGCGCCAGCCTGACCAGCTCATCGTAATCGGCATGGTCCGAAAGCGGCAGAATCAAATCCACGTTCCTGTACATGTAGGGCGCGCTCCTGTGCATGGCCCAGCCCGTCAGCATCATCACGTAGCGCCGTTCGATGTTGGTAATCATCGGCTGCTTGCGACAACCGGGCGGCGCAATCAGGACGCGCCCGCGCACGTGCTCGCGGTGATACTTCTCATAGGGGCCGGAAAACTCTACGCCAAGCTCGCGGTAAATCTCCGTCACGTTCCAGACAGCGCCGTGCAGCGTGACGCGATAGCCGCGCCGCAGCAGCAGCTCAAGCGCCTCCTGTCCCTTCCCCAGCGAATAGGCCAGCACGACGGGCACGCGGTCGTCCGAGAGGGCGCGGTCCACCCCCGCATAAAGGCGCTCGAAGGTTGCCACGTCCGGCGGGAAACGATAGAGCGGGTCGCCGAAGGTTGATTCCATGACGAGCGTGTCGCAGGGCACGATGACCGCGTCCTCGGCCGCCACGTTCGGGCGCAGCTTGATGTCGCCGGTGTAGACCAGGCGCTCGCCCTCGGCTTCGACCAGGACCTGCGCGGAGCCCAGGCAATGGCCCGCCGGGAAAAAGGTCAGCGCGAAACGGCCGTAATCGCGCCGCTCGCCGTAGGAGAGAGTTTCCATCTCGGCGTCTCCGCGGCGGTGGCGAAAGATGCGCGCAGTCTCCGGCGTCGAGATGATCGAGCGATGCTCCGCGATGTGGTCCGAGTGGCCGTGAGAGATAACGCAGCGGTCGCGCGGCCCGTCCGCGTCCATCCAGAGATCGAGGTCGGGCAGGTACAGGCCCTCACGATATTCAACCCTTAACACTGCGCACCCTTTCCTGAAGCACGAGCGCACCGCTCCCCGCTCAAGCAGAGCCCGGGGCTTGCTTCCGTTCTCTCGTTAACTTACTCTTCGGGAGCTTAACTCGAAGCTATTATAAGTCACCCCGGCGGATGTAAGCTACCGAGCAGTGATGGCTTTAGACGATTCAAATCCCGCTGGCGCGCTGGCGCCCGAAGTGGCGGCCGAGCAGACGGCGCGGCCCCGCGAGGTCAGGCGTTTGTGGCGGGCGGAAGTTATTTACGGCGTCGCGCTGGCGGGCTTCGCCGTGCTCGCCCTCTTCGCGCATCTCTACACCTACTTCGCCTGGGACTTGGCGGCCAAGGACAGGCTGCAAACCCTGGATGCGCCCGCGCTGCTGGCCTTCATGCAGGCGGTCTCCATCTTTGGAAACGGTTGGAGGCCGTTCGCGCTCTCGGCCTTGACGATCATCCTGCTGCTCCTGCGAGCCAGGCGCAGCGAGGCCGCCGGGCTGACTTTGAGCGTCGCGGGCGGCTCCCTGCTCAACTACCTGATTAAGCTGGTCATCGCGCGGCCGCGGCCCGACGATTCGCTCGTCGAGGTCTTCGTTGATTTGAAGACGGAGAGCTTCCCCTCCGGCCACGTGACATTTTACGTCTGCTACTTCGGCTTTCTCTTCTTCATGGCCTTCGCGCTCCTGCCACACCGCTCGACGGCGCGTCGCCTGGCGCTGGTCCTGACAACTGTCCCCATCGCACTGGTCGGGCTCTCGCGCATCTATCTGGGCGCGCACTGGCCCAGCGACACGCTCGGCGCATACCTGATGAGCGGCCTCTGGCTGGCCTTTTCGCTCTCGATGTACCGCCGCTGGAAGGGGCACGCGACCTTTCACCCGGAAGAGCCGCCCGTGGCCGACCCGTCCGGCGAACCGCCTGCCGCGGAAGAGCAATAGCAGCGCCCGCTTGCGCCTTGCGGCCCGCGTGGATTCGGACGCTTCTTCGACCGGCCTGCGCGCGCTGACACCATAAAGCCAGCCTCTTGAAACACTTTAGCTATAACCACCCGACTACCTTCCGCGTTTGATGAAATTCCTCGCTTAACTCCGTTTGGGAAAGCCAGAGCAGGAGGCGGCAGGGCCCGGCAGGCCGCGAAGGTCGCGCCGTGCGACGGCCTTGACTCATGGCCGAGAGATTCCTGTAACCGCCAGCCGCAGGAGCGCGTTTTCATTGTTGACGACGCCATTCGGCCGCAGCGTCCGGGCGTTGCTTTCAGGCAGAGGATGCGAGCACCAAACTAATGAATAATAAAGGGTCCAAGATGAAAAAGTTTTTATTGAGCTGTGCGCTGGGGGCGCTGGTCGTCGGGACGACTGGCGCGCAGACACCTGCGCAGACAGAGACACAGACGCCCGCGCCCGGACAGGCCGCTGCGGGCGCGCAACAGGGCCGCGTAGTCGGCGAAGTGACGGCCATCGATGCCGCGAGCGGGCAGGTCACGCTCAAGACGGAGGCGGGCCTCCTCGTCACTGTGACGACCGGCGAAAGGACTTCGTTTCTCCGCTTTGCGCCGGGCGAGACCAGGCCGGAGAACGCCGCCAAGATCAAGCTCTCGGACATCTCAGTCGGAGACCGCCTCTTTGCGCGCGGGCAGGTTTCCGCCGACGGCAAGGCCGTCACAGCACGCCAGCTCGTCGTGACGAATCAGGCGGCGCTCGCCGCACAACAGGAGAGCGCCCGCGACGAGTGGCGCAGGCGCGGCATTAACGGCCGCGTCACGGCCCTCAACCCGCAGACCAAAGAGATTACGATTCAGACTCGCACGCGGGAAGGCGTCGGGACGGTCGTCATCGCGGCTTCGGATAATGTCCGGCTGCTGCGCTACGCGCCCGATTCCGCCAGCCTGACCGACGCCCGGCCGGGCACGTTCGCCGACATCAAGGTCGGCGACCAGCTGCGCGCACGCGGCGAGCGCAGCGCCGACGGCACGCGCTTCACCCCCGAAGAGATTGTCTCCGGCGCATTCGTCCGCGCGGGCGGGACCGTCACGGCCGTCAACGCTGCCGCCAACGAGCTGACCCTGAGAAACGAGCAGACCGGGAAATCCGTGACCGTCGCTATCGGCCGGAAATCCTCGCTCCGCCGGATCACGCCCGAGGTCATCGCGTCCATGGGCGAGAGGAGCGAGCGAAGAGAGCAGCGCAACAACGATCAGGCGGCCAGTGGTGCAACAGGTGGCGCGGCCAGTGGTGCGACGGGCACGCGGCCGCCGTCCGGCGGTGAGCCGGGCAATGCGGGCAGAGGCGGCAGGGGAAACCGGGGCGCGGGGGGGCCGCGTCCCGGCGGTGGCGGCGGTGGCGCGGGCGGCCGGGGGTTTCAGGAGATGCTTGAAGGCCTGCCCGCCATCACCGTTGCCGATTTGAAGAAGGGCGACGTGGTGATGATTACGGGCACGGCCGCAAACGCAGACCAGTCGCGCGTGACCGCCATCATGCTCGTGACGGGCGACGCAGAGTTCCTCAACCGCCTGCTGCGCTTTCAGGGCCGTCCGGGCCGCGACGGGCAGAACATGAATCCGGGGCTGCCCGGCGGCGTGGTCGGCGGCGGCTCAACCAACCCGCAGCAGCCGCAACGCTAAATCAATCAACGGGAGCGATGATTTCGAGCACCCGTGCTCAAGAGATTATCGCTCCCGCATCTTTTATCAATGTGAATCTACCGGCGCGTAGAGTCTAAAGATCATAAGGTCGGGGCTATGAGATTGTTTCGAGATTTAAGTCGGAGAGTAGTTTATCTAACGCTCTGTGTACTGATACTTTGCGGCGGCGCGCTCGCACAGCAACAGGCTTCGGGCACGTTGCGCGGGCAGGTGGCCGACGAGTTCGGCGGACTGATTGTCGGCGCGACGGTGACGGCGGCCGACGCCAGCGGCGTTGAGAGAACGGCGACGACCGGCGACGACGGCCATTATACTTTCTCCGGGCTGCCGCCCGGCCGCTACACGGTGCGGGCGACAGCGCCTGGCTTCGGCGTCTTCGAGAACACGGAGGTGGAAGTCACCGCCGGGCAGACCGAGCCGCTCAACATCACGGTTCCCGTGACGCTGGAGCAGGTGGAGGTAACGGTCGCGCCCGAAGAGATCATCAGCACGGACCCGGAGAATAATGCGGGCGGAACGGTGCTGCGCGGGACGGACCTGGACGCTTTGCCCGACGACCCGGACGAGCTGGCCGAGGCGCTGCAAGCACTGGCCGGGCCTTCGGCCGGGCAGGGCGGCGGCGAAATCTTCATTGACGGCTTCACGGGCGGGCGGCTGCCGCCGAAAGAGTCCATCCGCGAGGTTCGCATCAACCGCAATCCCTTCTCGGCAGAGTATGACCGTCTCGGCTACGGCCGGATAGAGATTTTCACCAAGCCCGGAACGGACAGGTTCCGCGGCCAGGCTTTCTTCAACTTCAACGACGAGAGCATGAACGCGCGCAACCCGTTTGCGCAGGTACGCGCTCCGTTCCAGTCCCGCCGCTACGGTGGCAACGTCAGCGGTCCGCTGGTCTCGAAGAAGGCCTCCTTCTTCTTCGACTTAGAGCGGCGCGACGTGGACGATAACCAGGACATCAACGCCGTCATCCTGGACCAGGCGCTCAACCCGACCGCCTTTCAGCAGACTATTCTGACGCCCTCCCGGCGAACGACGTTTAGCCCGCGTCTCGATTACCAGTTGAACCAGACGAACACGCTGGTCGCGCGCTACACGTTCGAGAGTACGGAGCGCGAGAACGCAGGGCTCAACGAGTTCACGCTGCCCTCGCGCGCCTTCAACAGGACGAACAGGGAACACACGCTGCAATTGACGGAGACGGCCGTCATCAATCGCAAGGTCATCAACGAGACGCGCTTCCAGTTTGTCAGAGAGCGCAGCACCCAGGAGGGCGACAACTCGCAGCCCGGTATTCGCGTCCTCGAAGCCTTCACGGGCGGCGGCTCGCAGGTCGGTCTCTCCTTCAATAACGAGGACCGCTTCGAGCTGTCGAACAACACTTCCTGGACGATGGGTCTGCACTCGCTGAAGGCTGGCGCACGCCTGCGCGCCATCCGCATCAAGGATGTCTCGCCGCAGAATTTTTCGGGGACGTTCACCTTCGCGGGCGGCTCTGCGCCGCTGCTGGACGCGAACAACCAGGTGGTCCTGGACGCGGGCGGCCAGCCCGTGCTGACCTCCATCACGAGCATCGAACGTTATCGCCGGACGCTCTTTTTCCAGCGCCAGTGCGCGACGCCCGGCCAGCCCTGCCTGACGCCGGCCGAAATACGCGCGCGCGGCGGCGGCGCAACGCAGTTCTCGATTGCGGGCGGCAACCCGGAGGCGAGCGTTTCGCAGGTGGATTTCAGCCCCTTCATTCAGGACGACTGGCGCTTGCGCCCGAACTTCACGCTCAGCCTCGGCCTGCGCTACGAGACGCAGAGCAACATCAAGAGCAATCTTAATTTCGCGCCGCGCGTGGCCTTCGCCTGGTCTCCGGGCGCTGGCGGAGGCGGCGGCGGTCAGCGCCAGCAGGCGACAGTGATTCGCGGCGGCTTCGGCATCTTCTACGAACGCTTCGGCGAGAACTTTACGCTCCAGGCCAACCGCTTCAACGGGGCCAACCAGCAGCAGTTCGTCGTCACCAGTTCGACCGAGAACGGGGCGGCCGTGCTCAACTCGTTCCCTGTCGTCCCGACCATCGCGCAGGTTTCCGGCTTCAGCATCGCGCAGACGACGCGGCGGGTGGCCGAAGACCTGCAATCGCCCTACACGATGCAGGCGGCCTTCAGCATCGAGCGGCAGCTGCCCTACAGCACGACGCTCTCGGTCAACTTCATCAGCGCGCGCACGCTCCACGTCCTGCGCTCGCGCAACATCAACGCGCCCATTCCGGGGACGCTCACAGCGGGCGGCGTCGGCCTGCGCCCGTTCGGCAACGCGGGCAACATCTTTCAGTATGAATCGAGCGGGCGCTTCAACCAGAACCAGTTGATCCTGAGTCTCAACAATCGCCTGAGCCGCAGGTTCACGATCAACGCCACCTACGTTTTGAACAGCGCGAAGAGCGACACGGACGGGGCGAACAGCTTCCCCGTCAACCAGTATGACCTGAGCACGGAGTACGGGCGCTCGCTCCAGGACGTGCGCCACCGCCTGACGCTGGTCGGCTCGGTCAACGCCCTGCCGTGGGGCATCCGGCTCAACCCGTTCGTCATCATCAATTCGGGACGGCCCTTCAATATCACGACGGGCCGCGATACGAACGGCGACTCGCTCTTTACGGAGCGTCCGGCCTTCGCCACAGACCTCTCGAAGCCGGGAGTGGTCGTCACACGCTTCGGCGCGTTCGACCCCAACCCCGCGCCCGGGCAGGAGTTGATTCCGCGCAATTACGGGACGGGGCCCGGGTTCTTTACGGTCAACCTGCGCGTCAGTAAATCGTTCGGCTTCGGCGAGCTGCCCGCTACGGCGGCGGCGGGCGGTGCTGGCGGCGGGCGCGGAGGCGCAGGCGGTGGGGGCGGTCGCGGCGGACGCGGCGGCGGACGTGGCGGATTCGGGGGCGGTGGCCAGGGCGGCGGGGCTTTCGGCGATTCGACCGAGACGCCCAGCCGCTATAACCTGATGCTCTCGCTCAACGTGCAGAACCTTTTCAACAACACTAACGAGGGCACGCCCGTCGGCAATCTCAGCTCGCCGCTCTTCGGTCAATCAACGTCGAGCGCAGGCGGATTCGGGGGCGGCGGCGGCGCGGGCGGCAGTCGCCGCATTGAGGCCCAGCTGCGCTTCAGCTTCTAAGGCAAAAAACCTTTACCGGCGAGAAGCCTTCTACAGAGCCGAGCGGCACGGATAAAAGATTACTTTATCCGTGCCGCTTCGATTTTACCCCTGCCGTCGTCACTCAAGCATTCCCGGCGTCGTAGACATCTTCGAGGGCAGCGCGCAGTAGCTCGCCGACGCTCCATGCCTGCGCGATGCAGCCGCGCGGAGTGTGCGGCGCATCGCCGTCGAAGATTTCGGAGACCTGGCCCATCCCCGCCCGCCCCAGGTGCTCGCGGAAGCCTTCCAGCCAGCGCAGAGCCTCCGCGCGACTCTCCGGCGAGCCCTTATTGACACGGACGTAGGCGGTGATGAACGGCCCCATCAGCCAGCCCCAGACCGTCCCCTGGTGATAAGCCCCGTCGCGGCTCAGCGAATCGCCCTCGTAGCGTCCGCGATAGCGCGGGTCGTCCCGCCCCAGGCTCCTTAACCCGTATGGCGTCAACAGTTCGCGCCTGACCGTTGCGACCACTCGCTGCGCTTGCGCTTCCGGCAGAAGGGGATGCGGCAGGCTGACGGCGAAGATTTGGTTCGGACGCAGAGAGGCGTCCATCTCTTCCCCGTCAACGACATCGTAGAGGCATCCGGCCTCCTCGTTCCAGAAGAGCGGGCCGAAACTCTCGCGTGCGCGCGCGGCCATCTCCGCATACTGCTTTCGATTCGCCTCATCCGCAAAGCGCGCTGCCAGCCCTTCCATCAATCGCAGCGCGTTGTACCAGAGCGCCTGAATCTCGACGGCCTTGCCGCGCCGCGGCGTGACGACCCAGTCGCCGACCTTCGCATCCATCCAGGTCAGCTGCACTCCCTCCGCGCCCGCATAGAGCAGCCCGTCGCCGTCAACGCGAATATTGAAGCGCGTCCCGCGCACGTGCCAGCGGATGATGTCGGCCAGCACCTCGTAGAGATCGGCCCGGACGAATTCGTAATCGTTCGTGTAGCCGAGGAGCGCGCGGACCGCCTCGAAGAACCAGAGCGTCGCATCCACGGTGTTGTAATCGGGCGTCTCGCCCTGGTCCGGGAAACGGTTCGGAATCATGCCCCGGTCAACGTGCCTGGAGAATTCCAGCAGGATGCTGCGCGCCACATCCGCGCGTCCAGTCGCCAGGGTCAGCCCCGGCAGCGCAATCATCGTGTCGCGTCCCCAATCGCTGAACCAGTGATAGCCTGCGATGATCGTTTGGCGTGTATCGCGCGCGACGATGAATTGAGCCGCCGCGGCCTTGAGCGCGCGGAGCAGGTCGTCCGGTGCGGATGAGCGGGCGACGAGTCCCGAGCCGTCGCCGGGCTGCGCGGCGGCGAGGATTCGGCTGCGGCGTTCAAGCTCGGACTGCCGCAGGGCGGCGCTGCCCTCGATGTCGCGCCGCTCGGTCGAAGCGATGAGGCTCGCGCCCGCGCCCCTGCTTAAATCGAAGCCGAGGGCGAAGGGGCTAAAGAGGTCTTCGGTAAAGTCGAAGCCGCGTTCGCGCTCGCGCTCGTACTCGAAGTTGCGATACCAGTAGCTCTCGGTTTCGAGCCGTTCCGCATCGTGCGCGAAATAGAGCGCGGGCAGCCCGCCGCCCGGAACGACGCCGACCAGCCCGGCCTCCGGCAAGACGCGCGGCCCTGCGCCTTCCTCGCCCTCACGCATCAGGCCGTGATAATCACGGAAGGCGACCAGCGGACGCACGACGAGCCGGACGGAGCGCCGAAGGCCGAAGGCCGAAGGCGAGGGCTCTTCATGCGGGCCCGTGAGCGAGTTCGCTGCGTCCGCATCCGTCGGCGAGTTCGCTTCGTCCGGCTCCGTCCCTGCCCTGAAGGGTCGCAGCTTGTACTGAAGACAGACCGTGTTTTCGCCGTGCGGCATGAAGACGGACTTTTCAAGCTCGATGCCCTCGACGCGGTAGGTGAAGACCGGAAAGGGATCGAGCCTGAACCCGGTCTGGTAACGGTAGCCCTGCGGGTGAACGACGCCCGCGTACCGGTTGGCGGATAGCTCGTATCGCCGCCCGTCAATAACGAGCGTCTCTTCCAGTTTCGAGAGCATGACGATGCGCCCGACGGGCGGGCGCGTGGCCGCGACGAGGAGCCCGTGATAGCGCCGCGTGTTAAGACCAAGGATGGTCGAGGAGGCGTAACCGCCCAGGCCGTTCGTCTCCAGCCATTCGCGCCCCAGGGCATCCGTCAGATTGCCCTCTGTCACGCGGGCAAAATCAACGGGCAGGGCTTGTGCAAAACGGTTCATCTTTTCCCTTCTCTGGTTTGGCCTGAGCTATCTTCGGCCCCGGCAAGCCGGGCGCGCTCGCCAGTCGGCGGCAGCGGCTTTATTCCGGGCAATTTGCCGCCCCGGCAACAATACTTAGGCGCGCGGGGCGCAATCCGCGGGGCTCGGTTTGACTTGTCTTCTGACAATTCATATCCTTTCCTGTGCGGGTAAAAACATCCGTAGGTCCAGAGCCGAGCGAGACCGTTTTATGTCCCCCTCCCAGCCGAAAGAAGTAACCCAATTGCTGGCGGCTTTAAGCAAAGGCGAGCGCGGGGCGCTCGACCAATTGCTGCCGCTGGTTTATGATGAATTACGTCATCTGGCCGATCGTTACCTGCGGCGCGAACGCTCCGATCATACCTTGCAAGCCACCGCGCTGGTCCACGAAGCTTACATCAAGCTGGTAGATCAAAAGGTTGCGTGGCAGAACCGCGCCCATTTTTTCGGGGTCGCCGCCCAGGCCATGCGGCGTATTCTCGTAGATCATGCGCGCGGCCATCAAGCCGAGAAGCGCGGCAGCGGCCAGAAGCTCTCGCTCGACGACGTGCTTGAGGTCGGCATTGACCAGGAGTTCGACCTCGTCGCCCTGGACGATGCTCTCAACAAGCTGGCGGAGATGGACCCCCAGAAAAGCCGGATCGTCGAGCTGCGTTTCTTCGGCGGCCTCTCGATTGAAGAGACGGCCGAAGTGATGGGCATCGGCACGGCGACCGTCATCCGGCAGTGGCGGATGGCCAAGGCCTGGCTCTACGGCCAGGTCAGCGGTAATAGTCAGGCAGGTGAGCAGTAAGTAGAAGGTATGACCCCCGAACGCTGGAAGCAAGTCGAAGAAATCTTTCAATCCGCTCTCGATCACACACAGGAGAAGCGCCAAGCATTTATCGCCCAAGCCTGCGCGGGCGACGCCCCACTGCGCGAGCAGGTCGAGATGCTCGTCGGGCAGTATGAAGCGGCGGGCAGCTTCCTCGAAGTCCCGGCGCTCGGCGACCGGACCGTCGCCACGACCGACGAGACGGTCATCTACGCCGGGACTTCGATGATCGGCAAGCGCATCGGAGCCTACAAGATTACGCGCGAGATCGGGCGCGGCGGGATGGGCGCTGTCTACCTGGCCGTGCGCGCCGACAGCGAGTTCCAGAAGCGCGTCGCCATCAAGCTCATCAAGCGCGGGATGGACACGGATTTCATCATCCGGCGCTTTCGCAACGAGCGGCAGATTCTGGCCAGCCTGGACCATCCGAACGTCGCGCGTCTTTTGGACGGCGGAACGACCGAGGACAGCCTCCCGTACTTCGTCATGGAGTATGTCGAAGGCCAGCCCATTCATTACTACTGCGACACGCAGAAGCTCTCCATCGTCGAGCGCCTCGAACTGTTCCGCAAAGTCTGCTCGGCCGTTCACTACGCACACCAGAACCTGATTATTCACCGCGACCTCAAGCCGAGCAACATCCTGGTCACCGCCGACGGGACACCGAAGCTGCTCGATTTCGGCATCGCCAAAATCCTTAATCCAGAGATGGTCTCGCAGTCTCTGGACCCGACGACCGCCGCCCTGCGGTTGATGACGCCGGAGTATGCCAGCCCGGAGCAGGTGCGCGGCGAGAGCGCGACCGTCTCCAGCGATGTCTACAGCCTGGGCGTCCTGCTCTATGAGCTGTTGACCGACCATCGTCCCTATCGCCTGCGCAGCCGGATGCCTGCCGAGCTGGCGCGCGTCATCTGCGAGGAAGAGCCCGAGCGGCCGAGCGTCGCCATTAACCTGATCGAGGTGATTCCGACCGACGAGGCCGAGCCAATCGAGATTACGCCGGAGACCGTCAGCCGTGCGCGCGGCGGGCTGCCCGAACAGATTCGCCGCCAGTTGGCGGGCAGCCTCGACAACATCGTCCTCAAGGCGCTGCGCAAGGAGCCGCATCGTCGTTACACTTCGGTCGAACAGTTCTCCGAAGACATCAGGCGTTACCTCGAAGGACTGCCCGTCTCCGCAACGCCTTACTTTGCGCCTTCGCACAAGGGCGAGGTTGACCGCCAGGAGCCGACGACGACCGGCGGCAGGTCAATCGCCATCCTCCCGTTCAAGATGCTGCGCGTCGAAGAGAAGAGCGACGAGTATCTGGGGATGGGGATGGCCGACGCCATCATCACCAAGCTGAGCAACATCCAGCGCATCATCGTCCGGCCGACGAGCGCCGTCATCAAGTACGCGGACGGCGAGTCTAATGCCGTCTCGGCCGGGCACGAGCTGGATGTCAACTTCGTGCTCGACGGGCGGATTCAGCGCGTCGCAGACCGCGTGCGCGTGACGGTGCAGCTGGTCAGGGTGCGCGACGGCGCGCCGCTCTGGGCCACCAAGTTCGACGAGAATTTCACGGACATCTTCGAGGTCGAGGACTCCATCTCGGGCCAGGTGGCCGAGGCTCTGATGCCCCGGCTGACGGGCGAAGAGCGCGAGTTGCTCTACAAGCGCGAGACGGAGAACGCCAAGGCTTACCAGGCTTACCTGAAAGGGCGCTACTTCTGGAACAAGTTCACGGACGAGGATTTAGGGAAGGCGCTCGAACAGTTTGAGGAGGCCATCCGGCTCGACCCGAACTACGCGCTGGCCTATGTCGGCGTGGCCGATTATCACAACTGGGCGGCCATCTACGGCGTCTGCTCGCCCGAGGAATGCTTTCCGCAGGCGAAGGCTGCGGCCAGCCGCGCGCTCGAAATAGATGATTCGCTGGCCGAGGCGCACGCGGCGCTGGCCTTCACGACCGTCTGTTACGACTGGGACTGGGTGGCCTCCGAGCAGCGGTTCAAGCGCGCGCTCGAACTCAACCCGAATTACGGCCTCACGCACCAGTGGTACTCGAACCTGCTGGCGGCGCGCGGGCGCTTCGACGAAGCCATCACGGAGATGAAGCGCGCCCAGCAGATCAACCCGCTCTCGGTCATAGACCAGACGATGACGGGCTGGACCTACTATCACGCGCGCCAGTACGAGATGGCCATCGAGGAGCTGCAAAAGGCGCTCCAGATGGACCGCAACTTCGGCAACGCACACATGATTCTGGGCGCTGTTTATGCCGAGGTCGGGATGTACGACGAGGCCATCAGCATGGTCAACAGGTCGCTGGAGCTGATGGAAGGCTCGGCCGTCCCGATGTGGGTCCTGGGCTATACGCTGGCCGCCTCGGGCCGCCGCCAGAAGGCGCAGGAAGTACTCGGCAAGTTAGAGCGTTTGTCCGGGGAACGCTACATCTCGCCCTACCAGTTCGCCGTCATTAACGTCGGGCTCGGCAATTACGACGCGGCCTTTGAATGGTTGGAGAAGGCTTACGAGAGCCGCGACGAATGGCTGCTCTGGCTCGGCACTGAACCCAAGCTCGACGCCCTGCGCTCGGACCCGCGCTTTACGAGCCTGCTGCGCCGCGTCGGGCTGGCCGAGACGACCCAGACCCAGCAGGCCAGGGACACGAAGGCCGAAGGCAGGAGAGACACCGCCAGCGAGCAGCCGCAGACCGTGGCGGGCCCGCTTGAGGAGCGCCGCTGGTGGCAGCTCTCGCGCACAGGGATGCTCGCGGCCAGCATTGTCGCGCTGGCCCTCGTCGCAGTTGTCGGCCTCTACTTCTATTATTCGAGCCGTCGCCCGACCCGCAGCAGCATCGTCACTAGACTGACCAACAATCCGGCCGCGGACCTTCAGCCGAGGTGGTCGCCGGGCGGCAGGCGGGTCGCCTTCGTCAGCGGGCGCGACGGCAAGCAGGAGATTTATACGATGGACGCCGAAGGCGGCGACATCCAGCGCCTGACCTTCAACTCCGTTGACGACCTCACGCCCGGCTGGTCGCCCGACGGCCGCAAGATTGCTTTTACTAGTAAGCGCGATGGCAACGACGAGATTTACGTGATGAACGCCGACGGCGGCAACCAGGAGAACCTCTCCCGAAACGGGGCCGTTGACAGCCGCCCCTCCTTCTCGCCCGACGGCAAAAGAATCGTCTTCGCCAGCAACAGGGGCAATGCCGCCGCCAATTTCGATATTTACGTGATGGGAGCCGACGGCAGCAATCCCTTCAGGCTGACGGACGACCAGGCCGTTGACACAGACCCCGTCTGGTCGCCCGATGGCCGCAAGATTGCTTTTACGAGTAATCGGAGCGGCAACTTCGGCGTCTATACGATGAACGCCGACGGGAGCCTCCAGACGGAGGTGTCGCGTAACCCGTCCTTCAACGGCAAGCCCGCCTGGTCGCCCGACGGCAGGCTGATAGCGTTCACCAGCAACCGCAGCGACTCTCTGAGCAACCCGGACATTTACGTGATGGACGCCGACGGCGGCAACCAGCGCAGGCTGACCACTCACGCTGCCGCCGACGATGAGCCCTCCTGGTCGCCCGACGGCAAAGAGCTGGCCTTCCAGAGTGAGCGCGACGGCAACAGCGAGATTTACGTGATAGCGCCAACGGGCGAGGGACACGCCGCGCCGCAGCAGCAGGCACAGGTGCAGGGCATTCGCTCCATCGCCGTCCTGCCCTTCAAGACCCAGGGCGCAGACGGCAACAATCAATACCTGGGAATGGGTCTGGCCGACCTGCTGACCATGAAGCTCAGCCAGATTAAGCAGATCGCGGTGCGCCCGCCGAGCGCCGTCCAGCGCTACAGCGGCGCGGAGATCGACCCGCAGCAGGCCGGGCGCGAACTCGGCGTTGATTGCGTGCTCGACGGGCAGATTCAGCAGAACGGCGACCGCGTGATGGTCGTCACAAGGCTCATCAGCGTCCGCGACGGCCGCGTCCTCTGGGCCGAGAAGTTCGACCAGACCTCGACCGATATGCAGTCCGTGCAGGACAAGATTTCGGACCGGGTGGCGCGTGCCATGCTGCTCGAACTGACCAGCGACGAGCGGCGGCAGCTGGAAAAACGCTACACCGAAAACAGCGAGGCGTACCAGCTCTATCTGATCGGCCGTTATCATTCCGGCAAGCGCACGCCCGAAGGATTGAGACAGGCCATAGAGTATTTCGGGCAGGCCATCGGGAAGGATCAGAAATACGCGCTCGCCTATGCGGGGCTGGCCGATGCCTACGGCCTGCTCGGTCTCTACGACCCGCTGACGACCAAAGACTCTTTGAGCAAGTCCAAGGAGGCGGCCCTGAAGGCCCTGGCGATAGACGACTCGCTGGCCGAAGCACACAATTCGCTGGCCTTCGTCAAGCTCTATTACGAGCGCGACCTGCGCGGCGCGGAGGACGAGTTCAAGACCGCCATCGAGCTCAAGCCCAACTACCCGACCGCCCATCACTGGTACGCCCTGGCCCTTTCGGCCATGGGCCAGCACGACCGCGCCATCTCCGAGATCAGCCGCGCGCAGGAGCTGGACCCGCTCTCACTGATTATCAGCACGGCCGTCGGCAACATCTACTACTACGCGGGGCTTCACGACAGGGCCATCGAGCAGTGTCTGAAGACCATCGAGATGGACCAGAGGTTTGTCCCGGCCCATACCATCCTGCGACAGGCTTATGAGAAGAAGGGGATGGCCGCGGAGGCCGCCGCCGAGTATCAGAAGGAGAAGGCGCTGGCCGGGGACAGCCCCGGAATGCTGGCCAGGATGGGCCACGTTTACGCCTCGACGGGCAGGCGCGCTGAAGCCGAGAAGATCATCAACCAGCTGCTCGCCATTCGCCAGCGGCAGTTCGTCTCGGCCTACGAGATAGCGCAGCTCTATGCGCTCTTGGAAGATGAGGACCGCACCGTCGAATGGCTGGCCAAGTCCGCGGGCGAGCGCGCCATCGGCCTCGCCTTTGTCAATGTAGACCCTGATTTCAACAACCTGCGCAATAACCCGCGCTTCAAATCTTTCCTGCAAAGCATCAGCCAGACGCCTTAGCTTGCCTGCTGGTCTGCCTGCTTGCCTGCCTGTTAGCCTGCCTGCTGGTCTGCCTGTCAGCTCGCCTGCGCCCGCATCAGCGAGGGCCTTGCGTCCAGGCGGGCACGGATGCGCCGAACCCTGCGCGAGACCCGCGCCTGACTGTAATAATAGGGGCCGCGCATCTCCCAGCTCTGCGTGTCGAAGAGACGATGAGCGCCGCAATTAAGGCACGCGCGATAGCTCTCGCCTTCGTGCGTAAAGGGCCTGCTCATCTCCGTGTGCCAGCAGCCGAACAATCTGGTGATGTAGCCTTCCACGCTCGTCGCCAGCTGACCCGTCAATTCCATCTCGCTCTGATAATTCTTTTCCGCTACTGCGTTCATGGCTTTCTCATGACCTCCACCTACTAACGCGGAAACCTTGCCCCGGTTCAATCACACGCCGGAGCGACTCGCCTCATATCCGCCAGCGCCGTCAAGACCGCTCTTTAAAAGCAGCGCCATTCGATGGACGGAATCGCCGCTGCCGGACTTCTCGAACAGCTCGCGCAGACTAACGGCTCCCGCGGGCCTGGAAAAAAAGTTCCCGGCAGTGATTGTTTCCCCGGCCGGACTACGCGTTATGAGATGAAGGCTTAAACGGGAGGTGCGAATTTATGATTAACGGTGACAACACGAAAGGCTTACCAGCGGCGGGCGAAGCCGGAGCGCGTTCGGACCGGGCGGTGCGAGGGGGCATCGAGCAGGGATTCGGCAGCCGTGCGCTCGGGCGCATCATGCTCGCAGACAGAATCTTCCTCTTCAGAAAATCGTTCGTCGGGCTGGCATTGATGCTCGCCTTCGCCGGGCTGGCCCTGGCGCAGGGGATGAGGACGGACCGCAGGTCCAGGCTCTCTCTGGAAGATCGAGCGATTCCGGCGGCCGACAGGACTTCCGGCCCCTCTAGCCTGAGAACATACTCGGCTCCGAGCCAGCCGCTCGGCAACGGCTCGGCCCGCTCCTGGGTGAGCGTGGACGGCCAGGGCAATCCGACGGCCATCGGCGTCAGCTTTAGCGAAGATGCGCTCTCGGGCCTCCCGGCCGAGCCTCGTCCGGGACAGGAAGGGACGGAATTGACGCTCTTACTGCCGCGCCAGGCCGCGCCCTTCAATCACATCGGGCTCGACTGGAATCCGAAGGGCCATTCGCCCGCGGGCATCTACGATGTGCCGCACCTGGATTTCCATTTTTACCTGATTACGCCGCAGCAGCGCGAGAGCATCAAGGGCGTCGGCGACGACCTGCCGCGGGCGAGCAAGCCTCTGGCGGCCGAGTATCTCCCGGCGGGCTATATCATGCCGCCCGGAACGGTCGTCCCGCGCATGGGAGCGCACCTGATTGACGCGCAGTCGGGCGAGCTGCACGGCTCTGCCTTTACGAGGACGTTCCTCTACGGCAGCTACGACGGCAATCTGATTTTTGCCGAGCCGATGATAACGAAGTCTTTCCTTGAGACGAAAACGAACGTCACGGAGTTTCTCAAGCTCCCGGCGAAGTACGCGGTCGCGGGCTATTACCCGACGCGGTACAGCATCAAGTATGACGCGGCGACCAGGGAATACACGGTTGCGCTCGAAGGAATGGTTCGCAGATAAAGTTTTTTGCACGGGCCGGAGAATGGTTTGCACGGGCCGGAGGGCTTGCGGAAGTTTGGGCTGACAGAAGTTTGGGCTGGCTTTCGGCGGTGGCCGACTTGGGCGAGGCGGCCGCCGCCGGGGGGCGCAAAGAGGGCGTCAAGGGTTTGAGCAATCAACCTTGAGCGCCCTCTTTGTCTGTCTGCGCGCCGACTCGGCTTACTGCGGCTTACTGCGGCAGGAGACGCCAGTTATTGGTCGGCTCGGCCGGGATGCGCTTGTGCCGCTCGACCCAGTCTATGATGAGGTCGCGTATCTCCTCGCTGGAGCGTGAGACGACCGCAGCGTCTTTGTACATCGTGTAGCCGCCGCCGCCGTTGACGCGATAGTTATTGACGGCCAGCTTGAGCTTCTGCGCGGGGTCGAGCGGCTTGCCTTGAAAGCGCAGGTTCTCGATTCGCTGGCCAATGGGCTTTGTGATGTCCAGGTCATAGGTCACGCCTTCGGCGATATCGAAGTTAAAAGCCGGAATCTTTTCGTCAACCAGGTCGGACGGGCGCTTGTTGGGCACGTAGGCGAGAAAATATTTGGCCGAGTGTTCGAGCGCGTCCTTGAGCTGTGCCCCCGTGACTTCGAGCACGACCAGCGTGTTCTCGTAGACGTAGAGCCCGGCGATGTCGCGCACCGTCACAGGGCCCTTGGCGATACGCGCCTGCTGGTTGAAATTCGCCGCCATCGAAACGTCCGCCTTGCCCGCCTCCAACTGCACGCGCTGAATCAGGTCCAGAATGGCCGTATCGTGAAAGCGCGCGTCCTGGGCCGTCAGGTCGGCGTCCGATTCGCCGATGACGCGTCCGAGCCAGCTCTGAGTCTCGCGGTCGTAGGGCTCGGCGAGCCTGGCTATCTCCTCGTCCGGTTTGACGGAATCATCCGTCGGGATGGTCCGCGCCGACTTGGCGACCACGCGCCAGCGAGCGCCCGCCCCGCCTTCGGCCTTTTCCAGGTAAACGTCAACGCGCGCCAGGTGTCGTCCCCAGTAGTTGGCCTGAGCAAGGAGCACGCCGTTGATTAAGAGGTCGGGCACTTCGCGGTGCGTGTGGCCCATCAGGATCACGTCCACGCCGGGCACTTGCTCTGCAATCCGAACGGCCGCGTTCTCGTTGGCGACATTGCCTGGAAAGGCTTCGCCTGTGCGCAAATCCTCTTCGAGCCCCATGTGCATGGCGATGACGACGAGGTCAACGCGCTCTTTCGCGCGCAGCACGCCGACCCACCGGCGGGCTTCGCCGACCGTTTCGCGGAATTCCAGCCCGGCATAATTCTGCGCGTTCTCCCAGTTCGGAATGCCTGGCGTCGTCAGGCCGAGGATGCCGACGCGGACGCCGTTCACTTCCTTGACCAGGTAGGGCTCGTAGGCCGTCCGGTTCGTGCCCTTGCGGTAGGTGTTGGCCGAGAGCCAGGGAAACTTCGCCTCGCCGCGCGCCTTCTCCAACACCTGAAGGCCGAAGTTGTACTCGTGATTGCCGATGGCCATCGCGTCATAGTGAAGCGCGTTCATCGCGAGCATCATCGGGTCGGGCGGGCGATTGTTCTTCCGGTTGTGATAGTACTCTAGCGGCGTGCCCTGAATCGTGTCGCCCGAATCGAGCAGGAGCAGGTTCGGGTTATCCTTGCGCGCGCGCTTAACCAGGGTTGCAATCTTGGCAAGGCCGCGATTGTCCGCCTTGTTCGTGTAGTAATCTACGGGGAGAATATTGCCGTGCAGGTCCGTCGTCGAAAGAATCGTGACCTGCGCGCGCAGGGGAGGGTTCGCGGCATTCCCGGCCGGGGTCGAGACCATTAGGGCGAGCGCCAGCGCCAGGCCCGGCGGCAGAATTAGAGCGAAAGACCTTTTAATCCTCATCCTGTTATTCATCTCCTTAGGCGAAGGGTGGCGGCCTTCGGGGCCGGGCTTAGAGAGGCTCAGCGAGCGGCATAAACTTCGGCGGCAATCGCGCCTTCGACCGGAACTTCGTAGACCTTCTCGAACCGCTCACGGACCAGCTTAATCTTCTCCTGATTCTCGAAATAGACGCGCCCGCGCTGGACGATGATAAAGGTCGGCCCGGAGATTTGCGCCGGGTCGAAATCCCTTGCCGAGAGCACGCGCGAGGCCAGGTCCGCACGGCCGAACTTTTGCAGGTAGTAGCGAAAGACGCCGGGCGTCTCGCCCGCAATCGCAGAGCCCTGCGGCGCGCGGGCGCAGACCAAACCGATGGCCTCGCGCAGGCCGTCGTCGTAAAACTCGTCGTGCGGAAAGAAATAGCCGACCCGGCCGCCCCCCAGCGCGTTCGTGTAAGTCGCGTAGTGCGGGCAGTTAGCGTAGGCCGTCCAGGCCGGAAAGGCCAGGAAGAGGAGCATTGCGGCGGCGCTCATCCAGCGCAGCGCGCGCTCCTCGCCTCCCGTCTTAAAGAGCGCCGCGGCCCACCCGATGAGCGCCGTGATGCCGACGGCCGCGATCATGTAGACGAACGGCATCAGGCTCAGCGTGTAGCGCAGCCACTTCGCGCCGATCAGCGAGTAGGGGACTATCCAGAGCAGGAACATCAGGAGCAGGAAGGCGTGGCCCGGATGCCGCCAGCCGCGGACGCAGCGCACCAGCCCCGCGATAAACGCCGCGAGCACCGGCAGCGGCACTTTAATCAACAGAAAGAGCGCGTAGAAGTAAGGCGGAGTTCCCCAGAAGGGCGTGCTCGACATCGTGTTCTTGTAGAGATGATCGCCCATCAGGTAGCCCGTATGCGTCAGCAGCTGCTCGCTCGTGTAAGCGTTCAGGTAGGCCCAGGTTTGCGGGAGGAGGACGGCCGGGTTGGCCAGCAGAAACGCGACCGCTCCCATCACGTAAAAGGCGAGCGGCGTCCGGCCGGAAGGCTCGCCGGGCTCGCGCCTGCGCACGCGAAAGTAGTGATGATAGAGCGCGTTTAAGCCGACGTAGTGCGGGAAATACTTAGAGGCCAGCATCAGCCCGAAGGACGCGCCGCTCAGGATATAGTTGCGCCGCTTACCCGCGCGGTCGTGCCCGCCGAGCTGCTTGGCGCGGACGTAAAAGTAGAAGGCGAAGAGCATGAAGAAGACCAGCAGCGTGTCTTCCTTGGCGATGCGGTTATAGGTGATGGCGTTGATGCCGAACGTCCAGAGCGCGGCGGCCAGGAGCCCCGTCCGGCGGTCGAAGAAGGCCATCGTCAGCAGAAAGAGCGGGACGGCCGTCAGCGCGCCGAACAGGATGTTGGGGAACCTGAGCGCGGCTTCGTCGCTGATGGGACGAGCCTGGCCGTTGCCGCCGCTGTTCCAGGCCCGCTGCGCCTCCAGCGAGACGAACATCAGGGCCTTCATCAACATCGGGTGCTCTGCGTTGGGCGTGATGTCGCCGCGCGCGTAAGCCTGCACGGCCTCTATCTTGTTGATCTCGTCTTCGGCGAAGCCGATGCGCTCGATGCCGTTTAAGCGCAGGCCGAAGCCGAGCAGCACCAGCGCCGCCAGCGCCAGGATAATGCCCCGCTCACGCGTCACGGAGAAGCGGTGCGGCATCGCTTTCGGCGAAGCAATCGCTTCGCTTCCGACAGAATCTATTTCGACAGAATGCGACAATAAATCACCTTCGGCAAATTTAGAGAGCTCAACGATTGACTCAACCGGACTCGCCCGCGGGCTCAGGCCCGATCCCCAGTTCGTTTGCGACTACCGCTTCCGACTCTTCCGTAACGGCCTGCGCCGAGAGGCCGCGCGGGATCAGAAAGGCCACGCCGAGCGCCGTCCAGCAGATGATGCGCGCCTTGCGGATGATGGCCAGCGCCGTGCCCGTGTCCTTGCCGAACTTCAAAACCTTCGTCACCCAGCCCGACCCGGCCTCGTCAACCCCCGCGCGGAACGGCACGAACTTGAAGACCACGTTGATGATCCGGTTGACGGATTCGAGCACGTAGGCGGCCAGGAAGGTCACGTCGTGGCTGATGAAGGAGAGCGTGACGTAAACCTCCAGCACGCCCGCCAGGTGAAAGGAAACCTCCAGCAGCATAATCAAAGCGCACCGCGCCCTGTGCCGCGAGTAGAAATTGTAGACGGTATCCTCGACGGCGTTCGTGTTCTCGCGCTGCTTCTCTTTGAGAAAGCGCTGGCCCAGGCGATTGCGGCGCAGGCGCTCGAAGGCGGCGCTCAGAAATCGCCAGCGCAGGCGAAAGACTATGAAGCCGAAGATGATGATGGCGACGACTACGCCGAGCGAGATGAGGCTCATCAATCGCAGGCCGTGCGTCAGCGGAAAGCTCAGCAGCAGGCAGACGATGCCGGAAAAGATGAAGAGGGCGACCGACAGGCTGTAGAAGAGGTTCTGGACGGCCAGCGCCGAGACGGCGACCAGCAGCGGCACGCGGTCGCGGACCAGCGCGGCCTTCGTCGGCTCGCTAGCGACCAGGCCGAGCGGCGTCAGGTTGCCCATCGCGTCGCCGACGACGTAGGCGCGGAAGGCATCCCGAAAGCGCAGGCGATGCCGCTCTTCAAAGCAGAGCATCCAGCCGAGCGTGCGCACGACGTAGCGGATGGCGGAGATGGCCAGAATCAGGAGAAAGCCCGCGCCCAGTTTCCTGAACTCCGCGGCGATTTTCGCGGGCCCCGTGCTCTGTATCAGGTAGACGAAGAGCAGGAGCCCGACGACGGCGAAGAGCATTCCGAGCGGAGTAAATCTCCCGGCCCTTTTTTTATCTGCGGTCTGATTCATGCCGTCCCGTTTAATCTAGGCCCAGCGGTCAGTAGTCTTCTTAGTAGTCTTCAAATGTCCGGCCGAGCGAGAATGGAGCAAGATACGGTATCGGGCCCGGAAGCTCAACCCGGCAACCGGCGTGCCCGGCTGCCATTGTGCGTGAAAGCGGCGGTTTGCGAAAGCGGTGCGCCCCTGTCCCGCAATATTGAGCCGACAAATGTCGGACCCGGCGTCGCTCATTCTAGGGAACGCAAACTGAAGAAGGCAAAAGGCGCTGGGCAAACGCAGCGGGCCGTGCCGTCAACTTTGCCCCGGATTCCGGGCCCGGGACGAGCCCGCGCCTCCGGCTTTTAGCGGCCTGCACTTTTGCCTTTACCCTGTGCCTTGATTATGATGCTCCGAGTAAACATTCAACCAAATTCACCAGAGCCGGAGTGAGATGAGCCAAACGAGCATTGAGCAACAGGCCGGGCGACCGCTGACGGCGCTCTCCGAAGACGAAGAGATGTTTCGCGCCAGCGTGCGCGAGTTTGCCCAGGGCGAACTCGCGCCCCGCGTCGAGCGAATGGATGAAGAGGGCAAGCTCGACCCGGCGCTCGTCAAACAGTGCTTCGAGCTTGGCCTGATGGGCATCGAGACGCCCGAAGAATATGGCGGCGCGGGCGCGTCCTTCTTCACGGCGATTATCGGCGTCGAGGAACTCTCGCGCGTTGACGCCTCGGTCGGCGTCTTCGTAGACGTGCAGAACACGCTGGTCAATAACGCTCTGCTGCGCTGGGGAAATCCTGAACAGAAGAAAAGGTATCTCTCGCGGCTGGCCGCGGAGAGCGTCGGCGCTTACGCCCTGAGCGAAGCCGGTTCGGGCTCGGACGCCTTCGCTCTCGCCACGCGCGCCGTTGACCGTGGCGACCACTACGTGCTCGACGGGCGCAAGCTCTGGATCACGAACGGCAACGAGGCCGAAATCTTCATCGTCTTCGCCAACGCCAACCCGCCCGAGGGCTATCGCGGCATCACGGCCTTCATCGTCGAGAAGGGTTTCGAGGGATTCTCCGTCGGCAAGAAGGAGAACAAGCTCGGCATCCGCGCCTCCTCGACGACCGAGATCATCATGGAAGACTGCCGCGTGCCCAAGGAGAACGTGCTTGGCGAAGTGGGCAAAGGCTACAAGGTCTCCATCGAGACGCTCAACGAGGGGCGCATCGGCATCGGCGCGCAGATGATCGGCATCGCCACGGGCGCGCTCGAAGCCGCGCTCCGCTACACGACCGAGCGGGAGCAGTTCGGCCGCAGCATCAATGAATTTCAGGGCGTGCAATTCCAGCTCGCCGAAATGGCCACCGAGCTGGAAGCCGCGCGCCTGATGGTCTACAACGCCGCCCGGCTCAAGGACGCGCATCTGCCCTTCGTCAAAGAGGCGGCGATGGCCAAGCTCTCATCCTCGCGCGCCGCCGAGCGCATCAGCTCAAAGGCCATCGAACTCTACGGCGGCTACGGCTTCGTCAAGGATTACCCGGTCGAAAAATTCTGGCGCGACTCGAAGATCGGCGCGATCTACGAGGGCACTTCCAACATGCAGTTGCAGACGATCGCCAAGCTCATCATCAGCGGCAAGCAGCCGCGCGTGCAATGAGACGCTGAAGAATCGTGAACGCCGACGAGATCAAGAGCTATTTGAAAGAACTGAATGACGAGCTGTGCGCCGTGAACATCAAAGGCGAGGTCTGTCACTATGGTGGTGCGGTGATGTGCCTGGCCTATAATGCACGCCCGGCGACGAAAGACGTTGACGCCGTCTTTGAACCCGTGCGACATATCAGAAGGGCCGCCGGACGCATCGCCCAAGCGCATGGGCTGCGCAAAGACTGGCTCAACTACGCCGTTAAAATGTTTCTCGTGCCACATGAACGGCGTATCCTGTTCGACATGTCGCACCTTAAGGTCTACATCCCGCCGCCGGAATACTTGCTGGCGATGAAGACGCTGGCGGCCAGGGCCAATACAGATGACCGCGGTGACATCGAACTGCTGGTTGATAAGCTGACCTTGCAGAACGCAGGGCAGGTGATGGAAATAGTCAAGCACTATTACCCTCACCGGCAGGTCAAACCGGCGACGCAGATTTTCCTCGATGAAATTTTTGAGCGACGACAGTGATTACGCTGAAAGAGACAAAGCAACAGATCGAAAGGGAGCCGCAGCACTGGTGCGTCCACTTGATGGATTTCGTTGACGACTTCCGTTACTACAAAGACTTGCGCGCCCTCTCCGAGCCGTTTTCTCCCGGCGAACGCAGGACGGATGCGCTGCTCGCTTCGACCGCCGAAGCCTTGTGCGACGAATTGGGTCTCGCGCCTCCGCCCTGGTTGGCCGAGATACCCGAATGTGAGCAGCCTTATTTCGTCGGCGACCTTGAAAATCTAAAAGCAATTTCTATCGTTGAGAGCCCCCTGCGCTTTCGCATTCGGAAGATATTCGTGCTGGAAAATTTCCTGAGTCGTGTTTAGGGGCGGCTCGAATGGACGGAATGAAGATGGCCACATCGCGGATCGAGACATTCAAGCAGATGCTGGAAAGCGACCCGGAAAATACGCTCGTGCGGTTCGGGCTGGCCAACGAGTATTTGAAGGCCGGGCAGTACGAAGAGGCCATCGCCGCGCTCAACGATTACTTGCAGCGGGCCGACGACGAAGGCGCGGCGTTCGGGATGCTGGCGCGGGCGCTTGAAAAGACGGGCAGGCCGGAGGAAGCGCGCGAGGCTTACCTGCGCGGCATCGAGGCCGCACAATTGCACGGGCATCCCTCGATGGCGGAAGATTACCGGATGACGCTTGAGACGGATTACGAAGATTGATGCTGATGGCTTTGCGAGGCATCCTGACAGGATGAGGGTGAGCATGGACGAACTGATATTCCTTGTTGAGGAAGCGCCGGAGGGCGGGTTCACGGCGCGCGCGCTGGGAGCTTCGGTCTTCACGGAGGCAGATGATTTAGCAAGTCTTCGTGAGCAGGTGCGCGATGCTGTCCGCTGCCACTTCGATGAAGGAGAAGGCCCCGGAATCATTCGTCTTCACTTCGTGCGTGAAGAAGTGATCGCAGCATGAAACTACCGCGTGATGTCTCCGGCGCGGCCCTCGCCAAGGCCCTGGCGGCTCTTGGCTACGAGATCACACGGCAAACCGGCAGCCATCTGCGCCTGACTACGCCGGAAGGCGGCGAGCATCACGTGACCATTCCCGTCATGCCCCTTTGCGAATTGGAACGTTTGCTGCCATTCTGGATGATGTGGCAACACACTTCGGCTTAAGCCGCGATGACTTGCTGGCAAGGATTAAACTCTGATTATTTGAGGCAGGAGAGTTGAAAGAGATGGCGACCGAATTGAAGGCGCGTGAGTACAGGGGCCTGGGCCGCGAGCAGATGATCGAAATCTACCGGACGATGTACCTGTCGCGGCGGATTGACGATAAGGAGATTCAGCTCAAGGGCCAGAACAAGATATTTTTTCAGATTAGCGGCGCTGGCCACGAAGCCGTGCTGGTGGCCGCCGCGATGGCTTTGAAGCCCGCTTACGATTGGTTCTATCCGTACTATCGCGACCGCGCGCTCTGCCTGCAACTGGGCATGACGCCGCTTGAGCAACTGCTCTCGGCCGTCGGTGCTGCCGCCGACCCGAACTCGCACGGTCGCCAGATGCCCTCGCACTGGGGACACAAGCGGCTCAACATCGTCTCGCAGTCTTCACCGACGGGGACGCAGTTTCTACAGGCGGTCGGGTGTGCAGAGGCCAGCCACCGCGCCGCGCTGCTTGACGAAATCAAGGATAAGGTCGAGGGCTTCAAGGGCGACGAAGTCGTCTTTGTTTCGTCGGGCGACGGGACGACGAGCGAGGGCGAGTTCTGGGAGGCGCTCAACACGGCCTGCAACCTCAAACTGCCCGTCCTCTTCCTGATAGAGGATAACGGCTACGCCATCAGCGTCCCCGTCGAGGTGCAGACGGCGGGCGGCGACATCTCCAAGCTGGTCGAGGGTTTCCCGAACCTCTACAGGCAGAAATGCGACGGCACTGACCCGATTGAATCTCTGGAAACCATGCGGCGCGCCGTCGAGCATTGCCGCCTGCGCAAGGGCGCGGCGCTGGTCCACGCCAAAGTGATTCGTCCCTATTCGCACTCGCTTTCAGATGACGAGAAACTCTACCGTCCCGACGAAGAGAGGACTTCGGACGCCGAGCGCGACCCCATCAAACGCTTCGGCGCGCTGCTGGTCGAAGAGGGGTTGGTCACGCAGGAGGAATTACAGGGAATCAAGGACGAGATTGACCGCCAGGTGCTGGAAGCGGCCGACCTGGCGCTGGCCAGCCCGCAGCCCGCGCCCGACACGGCGACCGAGTTCGTCTTTTCGCCCGACGTTGACCCGACTTCCAAAGAGTTCGACACGGAGGAGGGCGCGGAGCTTTCCGGCAACGCAGGCACGATGGTGGACCTCATCAATCGCTGCCTGCACGAAGAGATGGAGCGTGACCCGCGAATCGTCGTCTTCGGCGAGGACGTGGCCGACGTGTCGCGCGAAGAGTACCTGGAGAAGGTCAAGGGCAAGGGCGGCGTCTTCAAGGTGACGGCCAACCTGCAACGCAAGTTCGGCGCGGTGCGCGTCTTCAATTCGCCGCTGGCCGAAGCCAACATCGCCGGGCGCGCCATCGGGATGGCGACGCGCGGGCTCAAACCCGTCGTCGAGATACAGTTCTTCGATTACATCTGGCCCGCCTATCACCAGATCAGAAATGAGCTGGCGTTGATGCGCTGGCGCTCGGGCAACGAGTTCAAGTCTCCGGTGGTCCTGCGCGTGCCCGTCGGCGGTTACCTGAAGGGCGGCGCGGTCTATCACTCTCAAAGCGGCTCGACCATCTTCACGCACACGCCGGGCCTGCGCGTCGTTTATCCGGCGACGGCGCTCGACGCCAACGGGCTCCTGCGGACCGCCATTCGCTCGGACGACCCGGTGCTCTTCCTTGAGCACAAGCATCTCTACCGCCAGGCCTATAACAAATCGCAGTACCCGCCCGCCGACTTCATGATTCCCTTCGGCAAGGCGAAGACCGTGCGCGAAGGGACCGACATCTCGATCATCACCTACGGCGCGCTGGTCCAGCGTTCGCTGGTTGCCGCCAAGCAGGCCGAGCAGCAGGGCATCAACGTCGAAGTGATAGACCTGCGCACGCTCGTGCCTTACGACTGGGAGGCGATCGTTCGTTCCGTCAGGAAGACCAGCCGCGTCATCGTCGCGCACGAGGATTCGCTCTCGTTCGGCTACGGCGCGGAGCTCGCCGCGCGCATCGGCGATGAGTTGTTCGAGTACCTGGACGCACCCGTCCGCCGCGTCGCCGCGCTCGATACCTTCGTCGCCTACGCGCCGCAGTTGGAAGACGCCATCCTGCCGCAGGTTGACGACGTGGCCAGGGCAATCACGGGACTCTACAGCTATTAGGCTGGCCCGCCACAGTGGACAAAAGAGCCGGGGGATGCCGCGCAGGCGTCCCCTTTTTGCTGCTCCCGGCCGCGGACCCGCGCAAAAATCGAACGGTAGAATGCCATACAGTCTGTGTACTATATCGTTTCGCTTCGCCCTTTTCACCATCCCGCCTAAGTATTGCAAAGACTGGGGTAAGCCGTCCCGGCAGGTGGCATGCATCTTGCCGGTCTCACTTCAAGGACAAACTACAATTTCTCCCAAAATACAAAGGGCAAAATGAATTCTTAGGAGGAGAACAACTTATGGGCAAACGTTTACTTTGCATTCTCGGGGGGGCCGTCCTCTCCCTGGCTTCGGCCAGCATGGCATTCGCGCAGGGGACTCCGACCACTACGACCACCACGACGACGACGCAGAGCACGGCCGTGCAGAACGCTGACGGCTCCTGGACCGTCGTTGAATATCCGGTGGGCAAAGAAGTGACGGTCAACCTGATGCCGACCACGACCATTCAGGGCGCGACCGGCACGGCCAGGATCATGCGCATGGCCAACGGGACGATGGTCAATCTGGACCTCTCCGGCCTGACGGGTGATGTCAACAACCTGAACCTTTATGCGATTGACCCTGCGGGCAAGGTCACGTTGCTCGGCCCCGTCACAGTCAATAACGGGACCGCCACTTTCAGCACGACGACTCCGCTCAACAGGTTCATGCTGGCGCTCTCGCCTGAAGCGAACCTGACGACCTACACGCCGCAGGCGAACGTGCTCTTCAGAAGCGCCGTGCCGAACGGCTTCGCAGTCGTGCCTCTGGCGAGCAGCGGAGAGCGTGACGGAGCGCCGGTAGCCGAGCGCGTTTCCGCCACCTCGACTCCGGGCGCGACTTCAGCTTACAGCGCGCCGATGCTCGGCATCCCTGGCTTCCGCCGCGGGACCGACACCGAGATGAAGATTAACTTTACGGGAGCGATGACGGGCGCGCGCGCGAACGTTTACCTGGAGCCGCGCAAGGACGGACCGACGACCATCAAGATGCGTTTCCACGAGTTGAAGGAAGCGCCCGGCGGCAAGGTCTACGTGGTGTGGGCCGTTTCGCCCGATAATAAGTTCGTCAAGCTCGGACAGATAGTCAACACGGGCGGGCGCAACGAGGCGCAGATTCAGACCGAGACGGCGCTTCGGGATTTCGGTCTCTTCGTGACGCTCGAAGACGAGACGACGACTCCGACCGGCCAGATTATCGGCACGGTTATTCGATAAATCCGCTCAAGGGGCACACAAACCGCGCTTACCTTTCATCCGGTAAGCCTTAAACTCAAGAAAGAGGCCGCCTTTGGTTTAAAGGCGGCCTCTTTCTCCGTCTGATTTCAAGGCTGGCGGGAGCAGGTTAGACTGCGCTGCTCACCCCGGCTGCGATTGACCGCGCGGGCTTTAAGGCTCGCCGCCCTCTGCCGCCTGCGAGTGCATTCGTTGATATGTCAACAGCAGTCCGGCGGCGAACATCAACGCTCCCGCCAACGCCGGGGCCAGATGGCTCAAATCGTTATAGCCGACGAGGGGATGGATGCCGATGGCCGTGGCAAATCCGGCCAGCCCGGCAAGGCAGAGGACCTGCCAGAGGCTGCGCGAAGGCGTCCCGCACCAGACGCAGAAGAGCACCGTGATTCCGCACGAGCCGATGCCGCCGCCAAAGCCCGCCCGGTCGTGTGCGATCAAAGGCACAAGGCGCGGATTGATCGTCTGCAAATCGGCGGCCGTCATCCCCATGAACGTCAAATCCTGCGGTACGAAGACGCTCGTCATCCCGACCGTCATAATCGTGAACCCGCCGAGAATCATCCCCGCCGCCATCCCGAGCAGGAGCAGGCGACCCGCCCCGTATGAAGACCTCCACCTGATAGGAGTCGAGGGACGCAGGAGCGAGCCCGGATGCGACGGCGGACGAACGAGCGAGCGCGAGAGGATTAAACCGGCGATAAAACAGGGCAGCAGAAACAGCGTGGCGACGCCGTGCCAGGTGTCCAGGTAGCCGTAGCCGAGGTATGACAGGAAGCTGCCGAACCCCGTCGCGCCGCTGATGACGAAAACCCACCAAGCCCAGGCTTCGCCGCGCCGCAGCGGGAACTCCGCCAGCCACATGTAGAGCAGTCCGACCGCAATCAGCGCCCCGCCGAAGGAGACGCGGTCGTGGAACATGAAATGAACTATCCGGCACTGGCGAATGGCGCACAACTGCTCTGCGCTGAGACCCAGGAACTGCACGTCGTGCGGTAAAAAGCTGCCGCTCGCGGAAAGGAAGAGCGCGAACGCGCCCGACAGCACCAGGCTCAACCCCGTGAAGACCAGCAGGGGTCGCCCGTCGCCGACCAGCGCCCGGAGGAGCCCTCTCTCGTCGCCGTTCATCTCTTTCATCTCGGAAGAATCCGCGCGCCGCGGCCCGGAGCGCCCGAATCGCCGGGCCGGGCCAAAGTATGTGACCGCCGCTTTAACCGCATACGGAGCGCATCATACACCGGATTAAGGCTTTATAGGCAGGCACGGGGGCGCATCGGGCCTCGGCCCGCGCGGTTATCATGGCGGGCGTCGTTGCCTGCGTCAGGCTTTTGACATATATTGCTGCGTCCCTTGGTTAATCATCATCAATTGAGCAGACAGAAAGGCATTCTCAGCATCATGCCAAACAGCGTTCCCATCACAGTCGCACACGGCGACGGCATCGGGCCGGAGATCATGGAAGCGACGCTCCACATTCTCAAAGAGGCAGGCGCGCGCATCGAGATCGAGACCATCGAGATCGGCGAGAAGATTTACATGGCCGGAAACAGCGCCGGGATCGAGCCGAGCGCCTGGGAGAGCCTGCGCTGGACGAAGGTTTTCCTGAAAGCCCCGATCACGACTCCGCAGGGCGGCGGCTTCAAGAGCCTTAACGTCACTGTCCGCAAGACGCTCGGCCTCTATGCCAACGTCCGCCCCTGCGTCTCCTATCACCCGTTCATCCAGACCAAGCATCCGAACATGGATGTCGTCGTCGTCCGCGAGAACGAGGAGGACCTGTACGCGGGCATCGAGCACCGCCAGACGGAGCAGGTCGTTCAGTGCCTGAAGCTCATCTCGCGGCCCGGCTCCGAGAAGATCGTGCGCTACGCTTTCGAGTACGCGCGGCGCAACAATCGCAGGAAGGTCACCTGCTTTACCAAAGACAATATTATGAAGATGACGGACGGTCTCTTTCATAAAGTCTTTGACGAGATCGCGGCCGAGTATGCTGAAATCGAGAACGAGCACTGGATCGTGGACATCGGCGCGGCCAAGCTGGCCGATACGCCCGGAGCCTTCGATGTCGTCGTCATGCCGAACCTCTACGGCGACGTGCTCTCGGACGTGGCGGCGCAGATAGCCGGTTCGGTCGGCCTCGCAGGCTCCGCGAATATCGGCGAGAACGTGGCGATGTTTGAAGCCATTCACGGCTCCGCGCCGCGCCGCGCCGGACAGAATCTGGCCAATCCTTCGGGGCTGCTGCTCGGCGCGGTGATGATGCTCGTCCACATCGGACAGGCCGACATCGCCGAGCGCGTTCATAACGCCTGGCTGCGCACGGTCGAGGACGGCGTTCACACTTACGACATCTATAAAGAGACGGTCAGCCGCCAAAAGGTCGGGACAAGGGAGTTCGCCGCAGCGGTCGTCGAGCGCCTGGGCCAGACGCCGCAAACGCTCAAGGCCGTCAGCTACAACGCGGCCAGCGGAGAAACGCTGACGGGCCGGGGTGAAAGAAGCGGAAGGCGGAAAGCGAAGAAAGAGCTGGTCGGCGTGGACGTTTTTCTGGACTGGAGCGAGGGCTCGCCCGACCAGTTGGGGGAGGCTCTCAAAAGCACTGCGGGCGACCAGTTGCGCCTTGAGATGATTAGTAACCGGGGCGTCAAGGTCTGGCCCGGCGGCCATTCGGAGACCTTCATCTCCGATCACTGGCGCTGCCGCTTTCTCTCGGCCGCAGGCGGCACGATCAGTCACGCGCAGATTACGGGTCTGCTTGAGCGTGTCGGCGGCGCGGGCTTCGATTTCATCAAGACGGAGAACCTCTGCAACTTCGACGGCGAGCGCGGCTACTCGCTCGACCAGGGCGCTTGAGACTTAAAATCGGCGCCCTTCTTGAATCCTGCTCACAGCGGAGCCAGCAGCAGCAGCAACAGCAGCAGCCATGACCGAGACCGAAGAGAAGACGGAAGGGGCGGAGGCCGGGGGCCAGAGGCCGTTGGTTGCCGTCATCATGGGCAGCAAGTCCGATTGGGAGACGATGCGCCGTGCCGACGAAGTCTTGACGCGCTTCGACGTGCCGCACGAATGCCGCGTCGTCTCGGCCCACCGGACGCCGGATTGGATGGCCGACTTTGCCACGAGCGCAGAGGTGCGCGGCCTAGAAGTGATTATCGCGGGCGCAGGCGGCGCGGCTCACCTGCCGGGGATGGTCGCCGCACAGACGACGCTGCCGGTGCTCGGCGTGCCCGTCAAGAGCCGCGCGCTCAAGGGGATGGATTCGTTGCTCTCGATTGTCCAGATGCCTGCGGGCGTGCCCGTCGGGACGCTCGCCATCGGCGAAGCCGGAGCAACCAACGCGGCCCTGCTCGCCGTCGCCATTCTCGCCAACTCGCGGCCGGAGCTGCGCGATAAGCTGCGCCGCTTTCGCTTAGAGCAGGAGCAGCAAGTCCGCGAGGCGACGCTGCCGTGAACAACCCCGTTCTTCCCGGCGCAACCATCGGCGTGCTCGGCAGCGGCCAACTGGGTCGCATGTTTGCGATGGCCGCGCGCAGGATGGGCTATCTCGTTCACACCTTCTCGCCCGAGACCGATACGCCGACCGGGCAAATCTCCGACCGGGAATACACCGCGCCTTACGATGATCTGGACCAGGTGCGCGCCTTCGCGGGCGGCGTTGATGTCGTCACTTTCGAGTTTGAAAATATCCCTTTGGCGACGGTCGAGGCCGTGGCCGAGCGCGTCACGGTTCGACCGTCGGGGCACGTCCTGCACACGGCGCAGCACCGCCTGCGCGAGAAGACCTTTCTTTCCCGGCACGGTTTCCCCGTCGCGCCCTTCCGTCACGTCCGCACCCTCGAAGAGCTGCACTCGGGCTTACGGGAACTCGGCACTCCGGCCGTGCTCAAGACGGCAGGCTTCGGCTACGACGGCAAGGGCCAGAGCAAGCTCGACTCGATGGAGGACGCCGCCGCGGCCTTCAGCGGGCTCGGCGGGCGCGAGGCCGTCCTTGAAGCCTTCGTAGATTTCGAGCGTGAGGTTTCGGTCGTCGCCGCGCGCGGCGTAGACGGCCGGATGATTCATTACGGGATGATCGAGAATCAACACCGCAAACACATCTTGGACTGCTCCATCGCTCCGGCCGGGGTCGCGCCCGAAGTTGCCGCAGAGGCGACGAGCATTACGGAAAGCCTGCTCGAACAACTGGACGTGACGGGCGTGCTCTGCGTCGAATTCTTTTTGACGCCTGGCGGCAAGCTCTTCGTCAACGAGTTAGCGCCCCGCCCGCATAACTCCGGCCACCTGACCATTGATGCCTGCGTGACGAGCCAGTTCGAGCAGCAACTGCGCGCGGTTGCGGGCTTGCCTCTGGGCTCGACCGAGATGCTCGCGCCTGCGGCGATGGCCAACCTGCTCGGCGACCTCTGGCAGCAGGGCGAGCCCAACTGGCCCGCCGCCTGCGTCTTTCCCAACGTCAAGCTGCACCTCTACGGCAAACACGAAGCCCGGCCGGGGCGCAAGATGGGTCACCTGACGGCCCGCGCGGCTTCGCCCGGTGAAGCCCTCCAGCTAGTCCGCGCGGCCCGCGCCGCATTGCTCTCGCCTGAGCGCCTTGCGGCCGGGGCGCTTCCTCTTCCCGGAGCATAAATTGACTTGGAAAACTGCCGGAATTGACGCAGAATGGACGCGTTATAAAAGTTATCCAAGCCCTCTCCGACGGCCATCCAACGCACTTCCCGGCGAAGATATCGAAGAGCTTTTCGCTGTCGCCGGAGCAGGAAAGCCCGGATCATGATCGGCCAGACTATCTCTCATTACCGGATACTCGACAAGCTCGGCGAGGGCGGGATGGGCGTCGTCTATTCTGCCGAAGACACACATCTCGGGCGCGTCGTCGCCGTCAAGTTTCTCTCCCCGGCGGCGACCGACGAGCATCACTTCAAGGCCCGTTTTCTGCGCGAGGCGCGCGCCGCCTCTTCGCTCAGCCATCCGAATATCGCGGTCATCTACGACTATGGCGAAACTCCCGACGGGCAGCCCTTCATCGTCATGGAGCTGGTCAAGGGCAGGCTCCTCAGCGACCTCCTCTACGAGAGCGAGCTGACGCTCCCGCGTGCCGTCGAGATCATCGAGGATGTCGCCAGGGCGCTCGGCGAAGCGCACCAGCTCGGCATCGTTCATCGTGACATTAAGCCGTCGAACATCGCCATCAACGAGCGCGGCCAGGTCAAAGTGCTGGACTTCGGGCTGGCCAAGAACATAGACGAGGAGCGCGCCCAGGCCAGCCCGGACGCACGCACGCTCCTGGACACGCACACGCGCAGCGACATCGTCGTCGGCACGCCGCTCTATCTTTCGCCCGAGCAGGCGACCAACGCGCCGGTGGACGGGCGCAGCGACCTCTTCGCCCTCGGCTCCGTGCTCTACGAAGCAATCACGGGCCGCCCGGCATTCGCGGGCGCGAGCGTGATCGAGATCGGCGCGCAGGTGATTCACATTGACCCGCCGCCGCCCTCGGCAATCAACCCGCGCGTCAGCGAGCAGTTGGACCGGGTGACGATGAAGGCGCTGGCCAAGAAGCCGGAGGCGCGTTATCAATCGGCGGCGGAGATGGCCGCGGAGCTGCACCGCGCGCGCGCCGCGCTCGGCGACGATGCGCAGCCCGTCAGGCGGCTCAAGGACATGCAGCGCCGCGCCGGTAACCACAACGGCTCACGCGGGGCGGGCCGCTCAAGCGCGCTCACGAGCCTGACGGACACGCTGCGCCGCCCGCGCCTCTCGCTCGGCTTCGTGCTGCTCTCGGTGCTCGCGGCGGGGCTCGTCCTGTGGGGCGTCTTCTACTGGCTGAGGCCGGGGCTCTACAGGGCTTCGGCCGAATCGCAGGTCTGGTACGAGAAGGGAGTCGAGTCGCTGCATCACGGCGCTTACTATCAGGCCAGTAAGGAGTTAGAGCGAGCACTTGGCTTCGACGACAAATTTGCGATGGCGCACGCCCGCCTGGCCGAAGCCTGGCTGGAGATGGGTTATGTTGACAACGCGAAGGACGAGCTGTTGCGCGTCACAGGACTGGTCTCCGACAGGTCCGTGCTGGACAAGCCCGACGCCCTCTACCTGCAAGCCGTCAACGCCCTCGTCTCAAACGATTTCCCGAGCGCCATCAAAGCCTACGAGGAGCTGGTGCGGCTCTCGCCCGAAGACCCGCAGGCTTACGTCGGTCTGGGGCGGGCTTACGAGAAGAACGACGAGATCGGGAAAGCGATTGAGAACTACCTGCAAGCGACCAACCGCGACCCGCAGAACGCGCTGGCGCTGCTGCGCCTCGGAGTCCTCTACGGGCGCAAGGAGAATGTGCTTGGAGCCGTCGCGGCCTTCGAGAAGGCCGAGGCCATCTACGGTCCTTCGAGTTACCAGGAGGGCGAGGCCAATGTGCTCTACGAGCGCGGCTATCTGTTCATCAACACCAGGCAGTTTGAGGACGCGCGCAGGGATTTGCAGCGGGCGCTCGACATGGCCAGCGCCAGCGGCAACGAGTCGCGCCAGATCAGCGCGCTGCTCCAGTTGAGCCGCCTGGCCCATACCGAAGGCGCGACCGACAAGGCACAGCAGTACGCCAGCGCGGCCATCAACTTCGCGCAGCAGCGCGGCCTGAACGACCTGATCGCGCTCGGGCTCAACAATCTGGGCTACGCGCTCTTCGTCAACGGCGATTATGCCGAGGCCGAAAAGAACTACAAGCAGGCGCTGGAGTTCTCGCGCAGGAGTAAGTCGCGCCACCGCGAGGCGCAGGTCCTGCTCGACCTCGGCGACCTCTACATCTCACAACTGCGAACCGACGAGGGGATGGCCTACGTCCAACAGGGGCTCTCATTTTTCGAGCAGGGCGGTTATCACTACGGGGTCTCCAGGTGCCTGACGCTGCTCGGGCGCGCCTATCGCCGCAAGGGCGATTACGAGGCCGCCCTGGAGATGTTCCGGCGCAGGCTCGGGCTGGCGGCCGAAGAGTCCAGCTACCAGGTGGCCTTCTCCTATGGCGAGATGGCCACGGTCTTCGCCGAGCAGGAGCGTTACACGGAGGCACGCGAACGCTACGAAGAGGCATACAAGATTAACAAGCAGCTCAAGGATTGGCTGAACATAGCTTATAACCTGATGAATCGCGGCAACATCCTCTGGCGGCTCGGCGATTATTCGGGCGCGCGGGCATTTCTGGCCCAGGCCAATGAGCTGATCGGCCAGCACGGCGGCAGTTACAAGCAGGTCCTGGCCGAGGTCAGGCTGCGCCAGGCGGAAATTGCACTCAGCGAGCGTCGTTTCGCCGAAGCCAAGGCAAAGAGCCTGCAAGTCCTCGCATGGGCCGAAAAGAACTACATGGACATCAGCCTGCAAGCCAAGTACACGCTCGGACTGGCGCAGGCGCTCTCCGGCGAAGCGGTCGAGGGAAAGCAATCCTGCGCCGCGGCGCTCGACATGGCCCGCCGAGCGGGCGATTATGCCCTGCTGTCCAGGGCCCTGCTGGCCTATGCCGAGGCACTGCTTGTGAGCGGCGATGCGGAGGGCGCTGCGGCCAGCGCTCTGGAGGCGCGGGAGAGGTTCAACCGCGCGGGACAGCTTGAGTCCGAATGGCGCGCGGCGTTGATCGCGGCCCGCGCCAGCCGCCTCAAGAAGGACGAGCGCGCAGCTCAAGAACAAATGGCGCAAGCCGCCCGTATTCTTTCACAACTTCACGACAGATGGGGCTCGGAAGCCTTCAACCGCTATCTCACCAGGAAGGACATAGGGCAGTTCTACAAGCAGCTCGGCGGGACTTTCACCACCGCCGTCCGGTAACTCACACCCACATACAATAAGGAGACACTCGAATGACCAGCGATCAAGACCCATACGGCGACCTCCCAACAGGCGGGGGCGATCCCACAGCCCCCGCCGATTCCTCTTCGGGAGAAGAGGCACCGCCGAGCTACCCGTCAACGGACGACCCCACGACAGATACTCCAACCGACCCCGGCACAACCGACAACTCGTCATCAACCGGGACGGGCGATCCCCCAACGGGAGGCGGCACTGCGCCAGGGACTGGCGACCCGCCGACCGGCGGCGGAATCTGAGCCTGTCAGACTAAGTCGGGGCGAAGTGCGGCTTTAAGCCTCGCCCGTATTCGCCATCTTTTGAATAGAGCGGCGCGCGTCCGGAGCAGTCCGGGTGAGATGAAGAAATATCCGGATGCGCGTCCGCAAAAACAGGCCGCCCGTGCCCGGCCAGCCTCGCACAATGGCGCGGGCTCTCAAGTCTTCAGACTTGAGAGGATGCCCGTAAACCTTCCCGCTCACTTCCCCTTTTGTCAGCCAAATCTTTTGTCGGCCAAAGCTCAGGCGGGACCTGACGCGAACACTACTTCTACGAGCCCTCTGACCGGCGCGTCTCTCGCAGGCCATCCGTTGCCTGCCGGTTTTTATAGAGGGCTGCGTAGCGGGCAAACCTCTGCGCCGGGCTCTCGTCGCAGTCTTCGGCGCGGGGCAGTTCCCTGCGGCTGCGCCGTTCGCTAAAGGCGGCTTCGGCCATGTTGGCGAGCCACCAGAAAGTGCCGCGCGCGCCGAAGTGTTCGCGCAGGCGCTGGAAAATGCGCGGGTAGAGGCGCGCGGTGCGGCCTAAAAGATTCTTGAGCGCGCTAAAGCTCATCCGATCCTGAAACAACTCGCGGCGCACTCGCTCGTCGAGCGAGTGCAGCGCGGCCATCACGGCATTGAGCGTCTCGTTGACGGTCGAGGGCGCGCTGCGCGGCGTCGGGCGCAGGAACTCCGCGAGGCTCGACATTTGAGCCGCGCGCGGCTCGCCCGCGTTGATTTCAGAGAGCGCGGAGGCATCGAGCAGGTCGGCATTGAGCGCCAGTTCCGTCAAGTGCGTCAAGCGTTGCAGGTTGCGCGCGTAAACCCCGAAGCTGCAAAGCGTGAGCGGGCTGGAAAGCTCCCCGGCCGCGCCCGCTACGAGCACACGGTCGGCGGCCCTGCGCGTTCGTCCCTTCCAGCCGTGCCAGGCAAAGCCCGGGATGTAGCCGAAGACGGGCTTGACCACGCGCCACTGCGCGCCCGCCCGCTTGTAGCGCGGGAGCTGCTCGAAGTAGTGCTCAAAGAGCGCGAGCAGCGATTTATCGGCGGGCGAATCCACCGCGTCATAAAAGAAGAGGGAGGTGGTGTACTCGTCGCGGCGGGGGCTGCCCGCGAGGCCCTCCCAGATCAACTGGCGATGGTCGCGCGCGTCTTCGTTGCTGACCAGAATCTCGCCGACGCTGAAATCAACCTGGTCCGGCTCCCCGCCGCGCACGAGCCCGCGCGAGACCGTCCCGACGCTCGGCCAGACGTGCGTCATCGTGCGCCCGTCGTCCAGTTGCCTGGCGACGGCCGAGCTGGTCCCCATCGTGTCAACGAAGAGGCGCGCGGCAAACAGCCTGCGTCTCCGCGCGCGCACATCCTCGACCTCCACCAGCACGCGCTCCGGCCGGACGTAAGCCCTGACGAAGCGCAGGCCCTCCATCAGTGCCGAGCCGTTCGCGCGCGCGCGCAGCTTTGAAGCGGCCAGCGCCAGCAGCCTGTCGGCCTCGATGGCAACGTCGAGCACGCCCTCCATCCAGAGGGGCGGCGATTTGACGCGAGACGCGGCGTCGTGAAATTTGACGAAGCCGGAGCGATAACGATTGAGGACCGCCGCTTCGATCTCGTCGCGGGTAAAGAGTTCGACGCCTGCCAGTTCCCGCAGCTCTTCGTCGGAGATATTCCAGTCGCGGTCGGTGCGGCCGATGCTCCCGGCGTCGAAGACCATCACGCGCCGGTCGTAGCGGCAGGCCATCACGGCCCCGTGCAGCAAGCCCATCACGCCGCCCGCGTAAATCACCTCGAACTCGGCTTCGACGGGCAGGCCCGCGGGCGGCGCTGTCCACACGATGGCTTCCCCGGCCTGCTCGCCGCGCACGAGCCGCTGTTCCCAGCCCCTGTCCAGTTCCCAGAGGCGGTCGAGCAGCGCTTCACGGTTCGGGAGCGCGCCAAAGCTCGCCACCGTCAACGGATAGCGTTTGCGAAAATCGCTGAGATCGGGCGCGCCGTGCGGTCTGCGCGGCTTCGCCAAAACAGAGCCCATAAGAAAAGAGAAGTCTGCCAACCATGTCGAGCTTCCGGCCCGACAGGGAGACTTTCAAACCGTGAACGAAGAGAGCGAATGTACTTTTATGCGAGTGTAACTGATGCGCACTCCGCCCGTCCAGAAAAGCAGGCGAAGAGATTTAATCACCGATTCATTTACTCATTTAGTCATTTACTCATTTAACAATTCACCGGGCGGTTCGATGAATCAATCTCTCGATGAATCAATGAATCAATGAATCAATGATTGAATCTCTTCAGGCTCTGCGGCGTGTGAGCAGGCTGATGACGGCGACGAAGAGGGCCGAGCCGATGATGGACCAGATGATGGGAAATCTCCGCCCCGCGATGTCAAAGGCGAACAGCTCCGGCAGTTGCAGGGCGCGCGCGAGCCAGATTCCGATGATCGCGCCGATGAAGCCGAGCGCGATGGAGACCAGGCAGCCGCCGCGCGAGTAGCCGACGATGGCCTGGCCCAGCGACCCGCACACCCCGGCCACTAGAAGCAGTATCAGGAAATCAACCCATCCCATCAGAACACCCCTTTCTTACTCTTTATGGCAGCTCTCTTGGCCTTTGCCGGTCTGCGCCGTTTCGTTGGCGCAAGCGCCGCAGTTCCAGCGAGCGGGGCCGCCAAACTCCATCTTGTCCGTATAGTCGAACTCGCCCTGGTTGCTGTTCGTGCCCTTCGTCTCGACGACGTTTGACCCGATTCGCGCGCGATAGCTGCGCGTCTTGGCCTTGATGGCGTCGCGGATGCGCCAGGTCGTGTTATTACGCACGATGACGGGCTCCGATTTGTCCATTCCCATCAAGTAATCGGCGGCGAATTCGCCGACGCCCTCGACCTTCAGATGATTGCTGCGCTCGTCGTATGACTGTTCGACGGCCGTGTAGCGAACGAGGGGCATCATCTCCCTGGCCTTGGCTTCGGACTCTTCGACCGGCACGCGCTGGATGACGCGGGCGGCGATGATGCGAAGCGCCGCCCGCTGGCGCTCGTCGGCACGCTCGTCTATGAAAATGTAGCGCCCCGCCTTGAGATCGGCGGAGCCGAAATGCAGGCCGTCGAGCGGCACTTCGCCGAAGTTCCCCCGGCGAATGTCGTAGGAATAGAAAGGGTAACAGTAGGAATGAGGCGACGGCCCCTCGCCGAAGTTGCAACTGCACGGCACGGAGCAGGTACAAGCCTCCGTCAGCGCCCCGCTAATGTGCCAGGAGTTCGGGCTGGCGGCTCCCGGCGGCGGCTCGGGGTCAGCGACAGCGGCCCTTCGAGCATCGCCGGTGGGCTCTGTTGACCTGTGCGCGATGATGAAGTAAGCGCTGATGCCGAGCGCACAGATGGCGAGCAGTATCAACAGCAGCAGGCGGCTGAAGCGACGGCCAGGCCCGCGCCCGGCGGGCGGCGCGTCCGCGTAAACTTCCTTGGAACTCAAGACCAGGTACTCCTGCTAAATCCAACCGACAGGGAACAGTTTATGACTCGGCACGACCGGCAGCAAACGACTGCCTGCCGCTCGTAGTGTCGCGCGAAAATTCAAGACAGGCAAGCGCAGCAGATAAGGCGATTGCCAGCCGCCGGGGATGAGCCGCCGGGGATGATTCGCCGCCGCGGTGCTGTCCGTTCAGCGTCCGAGGTCGTCGCGCATCACCTCGCCACCCTTCATCACGAAGCGCACGCGTTCAAGCTCCGTCACGTCGCGCAACGGGTCGCCCGCGACCGCCACGATGTCTGCGTACTTTCCGGGCTCAATCGCGCCCATGTCGTCGGGCCTTTCCAGCATCTCGGCGGCGACGATAGTGGCGGACTGAATCGCCTGCATCGGCGTCATCCCGTAGCGCACCATGTAGCCGAACTCCTTGGCCGCGTTCTCCGTCCAGGCGAAGCCGCCCGCGTCCGTCCCGAAAGCGATCTTGACGCCCTTGCGAACAGCCACGCCGAAGGCTTTGGCCTCAAGGTCGCGCATCGAGAGCCAGATGGGAGCGCCCGCGGCCGCGCGCCCTTCGGCCACGTAGACGCCGACGTAGATGGTCGGACACCAGTACGCCCCCTGCCTGACCATCCTGTCCATCAGCTCTTCGTCGAGCCCGTAGCCGTGCTCGATGGAATCAGCGCCCGCCTTGAGCGCCGCGTCAATGCCGTCGCGCCCCATCGCGTGCGCCGCGACGCGACGCCCCAGCCGGTGCGCTTCCGTGACCATCGCCCGCATCTCTTCGTCCGTGAAGTTGACCCAGGAACGGAGCGCGCCGTCTTTCATGAAGTAACGGCGGTCGGCGTAGAACTTGATCCAGTCCGCGCCGTACTTGACCTGTTCGCGGACGGCGCGACGGATGTCGTCCGGGCCGTCAACGATCTGCACGCCTTCGGGCATCTTCAATTCCCAGGAATAGCCCGAGAGCGGGTACATGCCCGTCGCCGAGAAGGCGCGCGTCGAGACGAACATTCGCGGCCCCGGAATAACGCCGCGCGCGATCGCCGTCTTCACGTCCACGTCCGCGTACATCGCGCCTTCCGTTTCCAGGTCGCGCAGCGCCGTGAAGCCGTTCATCAGGGCCAGCTTGGCCGCGACCGTGGCGCGGATGGTGCGATACGGGATGGACTCCTTGAGCAACTGCTCGTCGTAGTCGGCGGCCGTGATGTCGCCTTGCAGCAGGACGTGCGTGTGACAGTCCGAAAGGCCGGGCAGGACGGTCGCGCGCGAGAGGTCAATCAGGCGCGCGGAGGCCGGAGCGCGCCCGCGTATCTCGCCCCACGCGCCGACGGCCTTGATGCGGTCGCCTTCGATCAGAATGCCCTGGTTCTCAAGCACGCGCCCCCCGCGCACGTCTACCAGGCGGCCCGCCCTGACCAGCACGGCCGGTTTAACTGCTGCGCCAGCACCCCTTTGCGCCCAGGCCAGGCTCTGCCAGAGCGAGCAGACGAGGAGCACTGCAACCAGCTTTCTCTTCATATTCGACCTCCCTTGCTGTTTAACAACGCCGAAATTAGGTCTTTCAAATTCATTTCAGTAATCGTATAATCAGCCTGTGACCGGACGGAGAAGTCCTCCGACAGTCACGGCCCCAAGACGGTGACAGCGACCGTTTCCTTACCTGATAAAGCGGCGAAAACCGGGAGCCGCAAAGTCTTTCAAATCAATCCCAGAGCTGGCCTTCGGCGGGCGAAAATGGCCCTCCGAGCGCCCCACTTTGGAGACAACTATTGGTCAGACCGGAACATCAGAATAAGCTGAACGACACCCCCGGCCAATTAATTCCAGCTTAACCGAGGCAAGAGGAGCAAGATTAAAAACATGCGCAAATTATTCTCCGCAGCGCTCATCGTCGCAGCAACATTTACGGTCGGCATGGCCCAGGGAATCAACACCACTACGCAGAACCTGGACGAGATTGCCAAGCTCGCCAAGGCCCCCATTCAAACTGACGGTATCGGCCGCGCGGTCCTGATCGTGACGGACCAGAACGGCAATCCTGTTCCGGGCGCATTCGCCAAGCTCGAATCCGTCTGGGGCGGCGACCACTTCTGCGAATCATGGGGCTCGACGGGCAGCGGCGGTGCGCTCGCGCTCAACCCGCTCCACATGGGCAAGCTCAAACTCTCGATCAAGGCCAAAGGTTTTCAGACGCAGAAGATCGAAGTCAACGCCAGCTCTCTCTCGGAGCCGATTCGGGTGACGCTCGTAGCCAAGAAATAAGCCGCTTTCCGGCTCAAAAAACAGCTCTCGAAGGGAGCGTGGTCTTCAATGAAGACTGCGCTCCCTTTATTTTCAGCCGAGCGCGCCGCTGGTCCTTCGTTCCTCGCCGCGCCAGGCTTCTCTCGCGGAGAGAGGGCCGGACTGCCGCTGCTGCTGCTCGGCCTTTTCGAGCAGCGGAATCATCTCGGCCAGTGCCTGTTCGAGCCTGCGCACCTGCTCCAGCGTCAGCAGGAGCGTCGGGGCGCGCTCGCCGTGCCCTTCGGCTGTCAGCGCAATCAACTGCTCTGCAAAGATTGAGACGCGGATGTGTCCATCGCCGCCGCGCCTTCCCGTCCCGATCTCGACCTCGTGCTCCATTAATGCCATGACAACTCCTGAAAACCCAGACAAGTGCCGCGTAACAGCTAACAAGGGCAATAATATAGTTGGCTCACCTATCATTTATTACCGACAAAAGTAAATCTAGGTCAGCATCACTTTTAATTCTACAAAAGAACCTTTTTGTTGAATAATACCATGCTTCAAAAAGGGATTGAGTATTTGCTGTGTATAGCGGCAATAATCAGTCCTGAGATGTGTTGGACGCTTCCCTAAGCAGTGCCTGAATCATTGAATGAGATGAAATCTCAGCAGTGAACTAAATTCAATATTGAACAAAGATTGTCTGGATTATGCGTGTCAACGCATAGACAAATACCCTACATCGTGATTAACTCAACCCTGAAGTGGACGTGACAACGAGAAGTAGCAACTCTCTCTCTGATGACACGGAGATCGAAGTGCTTATCTTTATTTGTTCAATGTCACGCTGCGACTAACGACCATCAGGCTCACATTCGTCATAGCTTAGCACGTATCTCGCCTGTCAAAGCCTTCTGGTATCTACTTACTTTGTAACCAGCAAACTGCTGAGTAACGAGTCTTAATCGGTCATTTTCGTGCAAACTTGTAGGAGTATTGCAGGAATGAGACTGCACGAGATTAACCTGCCTAACTGAAAGGACTTTAATTATGAACCTCGTCTCTAACAACCTGCGAAAGTTGTCGCTACTGGCTCTCACTTTTGCGCTGTCAATGCTGCTTATTCCAACTGCTTTCGCACAGGGCAAGAAAGCGACTGCTCAGGAGAAGAAGGAACTTTCCCAACTGATTATGAAAGATAAACAAGTTGAAGAAGACGGAGTCTCAACTGATGCTGTGGCGAAGGGTATCACCGTCAAGAAGATAGACCTCAATAAAGATGGTCAGCCGGAGTTTATCGTGTCGTTACAAGAGGGGGGTCTTTGCGGCGCACATGCCAATTGCCCTAATTGGGTATTTCGCAAGACAGGCAGTGAATACCAACTCTTGCTTCGTACCTTTGGTCGTGATCTTTTATTGCAGAAAACTTCAACTAATAAATTCCGTGACCTTCGCTCAGAAGGTGGAGACACGGCCTTTGAAGGTAGCTTCGTTAATTACAAATTTGATGGCAACGAGTACCAGGCAAAGGGGTGCTATACCCGCACTTACGCGACAAAGGGGAAGAAGGAAAAGATAGTCCCGTTTAAGTGCGAAGAACGCCTGATGTGAGGGAATTACATGACGCGCCTCGCCTCCTAAATTATTGGAGGCGAGGCGCGGGCAGTCCTACGATGCTAGTTTCTGTGGAGCGGTAGGGTTTGCATATCGCTCAGACCTGTCTTGACGAAGCACCTACGCTGATTGAGAGATCATCTTTCAAGATAAAATCTTTCACGTTAGTTGTCATCTCTCACCTGTCGCCCGTCATCGTTTTTTCGATCCATTCGCGCGCGACCACCTTGCGGTCACGCCCCTTCCCGTCCACTTCATAATTCAAGCGCCGCATCTCTTCGGTCGAGAGAGCGCCTTTGAGCCGCGCGAGGAGTTCCCCGGCGGCGGGCACACGGGCGAGCGTCTCTTTGCGTACCAGCAGGACGGCCTGGTAGGGCGGAAAGTAGCGGCGGTCGTCTTCGAGCTGGACCAGGTCGAGCGCGAAAATCAGCCCGTCGGTGGAATTGCCCGCGATCAGGTCAACCTGGTTCGCGGCCAGCGCACGGTAGGTCAGCGCTAAGCCCATCTCGCGCGGCGCTTCGGCAAACTTCAGATTGTAAGCGCGCACGAAGCCCGGATAGCCGTCGGCGCGTGACATGAAATCCTGTCCGAAGCCTGCGCGCCATTGTGCCGCATGGGGCACGGCGTCCGAGATGGTTTTGAGGCCGAGCTTTCTGGCGTCGTCGCCGCGCACGAGAATCGCAAAGTCGTTACTGAAGCCGAGCGGGGGACCGACTTCGACGCCGAAGCGTTCCTGATATTCGCGCGCGACCTGCTCGTAAACGCTCTGGACATCGGAGATCGGCTGGTGCTTGAGAATCGCCGTGTAGGACGTGCCGGTGTATTCCGGGTAGCAGTCTATCTTTCCGGCGAGCAACGATTCGTGGGCCAGGTTGCCGCCGAGTTCATACTGGCGCTCGACCTCTACGCCGCGCCGCTCCAGCAACTGCGCGAATATCTCCGCCAGCAGAATGGACTCCGTAAAATCCTTTGAGCCGACGATGACGTGCCCGCCGCCGTTCGCCCCGCCCGCGCGTGAACCGGCACGCTGCCAGACGGCGTAGCCCGCCAGGAGCAGCGCGAGCGAGAGCGCGGCCCACCCGAGCGGCCTCATCAACGAACGCCGCCCTTCTCGTGCGGCACGCTTGCGGTCCGGGTCGAACTGCTTTTCCAGGAGCCCTAAGCCGAAGTCAGCGAGCAGCGCCATCAGGGCCGCGGGCACTGCGCCCGCCAGTATCAGATTGTTGTCGTACTGGCGCAGGCCGCGAAAGATGTAGGTTCCGAGGCCGCCCGCGCCGATCTCCGCCGCAATCGTCGCCACCCCGACCGAGATTACGACAGCGACCCGGACGCCCGTCAGAATCACGCTCATCGCCAGCGGCAGCTCCACCTGCCAGAGCACCTGCCCGTCCGTCATCCCCATCGCGACGGCCGCTTCGCGCACGCTCCTGTCAACGCCGAGGATGCCCGTCACAGTGTTGCGAATGACCGGCAGCAGCGCATAGAGCACGAGCGCGACGATGGCGGTGCGCGCGCCGATGCCGCCGATGAAGGGCAGCGGGATGAGCAGCCCGAAGAGCGCGAGGCTCGGGACGGTCTGCATCACGTTGGCGAGCGCCAGGACGGGACTGCGCAGGCGCTGGCTGCGCGAGAGCAGGATGCCCGTCGGGACTCCGATCAGGATGGCAATCGAGGTCGAGACGAGGACGAGCTTCAAATGCTGCGCGACGAGCGCGAGCAGGTCGGCCCAGTTATTTTTCAGGAACTCTCCAAACGCGCTCACGGCCGGGGACTCCCGTCCGCAGCACCGGGCGGCCGCTGGTCGAGCAGCGCCGCCATCACGTGCGGCTCCAGGCGCAGCGTCTCGATGTAGGCGCGCGCGTGCTCTTCCCGCGAGCGCAGGAAATCCTCCGGCGTTTCCAACAGTAGGAGCCGCCCCTCGTGCATGAGCCCGATGCGCGTCGCCAGCAGCAGGGCCTCGCGCACGTCGTGCGTCACAAAGATGACGGTCTTCTCAAGGCGTCTGGCCAGCTCGGCAAACTCCGTTTGCAGGGAGGCGCGCGTCAGCGGATCAAGCGCGCCGAAAGGCTCGTCGAGCAGGAGCAGCGGCGGCTCGGCGGCCAGCGCGCGGGCGACGCCGACGCGCTGGCGCTGCCCGCCGGACAACTGGCGCGGGTACCGCCCGGCAAACGCGTCCGGGTCGAGCCCGACCAGCCGCAGCAGCTCTCCGACGCGCTCGCGCACGCGCCCCTCTTCCCAGCCCTCCAGGTGCGGAACCAGCGCGACGTTGCGCTCGACCGTGAAATGCGGAAAGAGCCCCGCGTCCTGAATGACGTAGCCCGTTTGCCGCCGCAAACGAATCGCATCCCAGGCGCTGGTCGGGCGGCCTTGGACCAGCACCTCGCCCTCCGTCGGCAGCAGCAGACGGTTGACCAGCTTCAGCGTCGTCGTCTTCCCGCAGCCGGATTCGCCCAGCAGGACGAGGGTTTCGCCGCGCCTGACCGCCAGGTCCAGGCCCGAGATGACGGGCGAGCTTGAGCCCGGCAGCGCGTAGCCGACGCCGCGAAATTCGACCAGCGCGGCGGAAGCATCCTGTTGTTCGAGTGTGGGCATGTGGATAGGAGAGCCGCCGAGGCGTCAGGCGATGCGCAGGTATTCGACGAGCCGTGCGACGGAGCCGTGCCAGCGCCCGTGCCAGTTGCGCAGCAGAATATCGGCCGGGCAGACCTCATCCTCTATCACCTGCTCGGCGAGCACGTCCAGATAGCCGGACTCTGCGGGAGCGATTCGCTGAAGCCCGGCGGCGGCCAGCCGGACCAGCTCTTTGGAAAGGCCCAGCACATTTACGCCGCCCGTGCGCGCCGCCAGTCCCTCGCGCGCGACGCATTCCTGCAATGCGCGTGCTTCCCCCATGCTCAACTTCGGCGCGAGCTTGAAGGCTTCGTCGAGCGCCTCCGGGTCGTACATCAGGCCCTTCCAGAGTGCCTGCAAGGCCATCGTCAGGGCGAAGCCGCCGCAGTCGGCGCTGCGCAGCTCGATGTACTGCTTGAGCCTCGCTTCCGTGAAGATGGTCGTCAGGTGATCGCTCCAATCCTGAAAGACCGGGCGGACGACGCCGCCCCCGCCGTCGAGGAACGCGCCGAAGCCGAGGCCCGTCGTCGCATCCGTGTAGCCGCCGTCGCGCCGCGCGAAGAGCATCGGCACGCTGCACGCATACTCGACGAATGCTGCGAGAGAGAAGTGGTCCGTACAGGCCAGCGGCGAGACGCCCGCGCGGTCCGTATCGGTCTCAAGCCAGGCGGCGGCGCGCGTTGATTTGTAGCCCGAAGGCGCTCCCGTCTCGAAAGGCGACCCGGCGAAGATGGCCGTGACGATGGGCCCGAGACGATTTCCGAGCACGAACTTCTTGGCCAGGTCCTCATCCGAATCATAATCAACGTTGACCTGAATGGCGCAGGTGCGGCACATCATGTCCCAGGCGCGCAGGCCCCGCGTCGCCAGGTAAGGGCGCATGATGCGATAACGGGGCTTGGGAAACCACTGCTGCTCTTCCCTGCTCCTGACGGGATCGAAGCCCGTCGCCAGGAAGATGAAGCCGCTCTCGCGCGCGATTGCCCCGAGGCGCGCGAGATAAGCCCGAACGTCTCTTTCAATCTCGGCCAGGGCCGGGCGCGGCGCTCCAGAGTATTCCACCTGCCCTCCCGGCTCGACGGTGACCTGCCCGCCGCCGTGCTCTTCGTCTAACAGCGCAGCGGTAATCAGGCCGCCGTCCGAGAGCGGCACGCCGCCCGTCGAAGCCAGGCCCGAGAGCACGGCCCTGACCTGCTCGGCGTCGAGACGCCGCAAGCTGCTCTCGGCGTAGCCGAAAAGCTCGAATTCCAGGCCGCACATCCATTGCTCCGCGGGCTTGGCACCGCGCCGCAGGTGGTCTATGAAGAGCTGCGTGGAGGCGCGCGAGACCGGAGCGCCCGCGAGCGGCTCGGGCGTTAAAGTGACGGGTTCGCCGTCGCTCCGCCGGCGTTTCAGCAAGGCTGGCTCTACGGCCGGGCGGGGCTGCGGGCCAACGATTTTTTCAGATTGAGCCATCTCGACGGACTCGCCTCTTGTTCTTATTTAATCCGAGTTTTGAGCGCGGGGAATAGTTCACAGTCAACGTCACGCCCGATTTACGGCTCGACCGCGATGAATAGATTGCTGCTGAACTGCTGATGGCGGTCGAGCCAGGTGCGCGCGCGCGTGTAGCCGGTCTCGCTCGCCAGCCGCGAGAGGCCGTCCAGGTCATACTTGTAAGAGTTTTCGGTGTGCAGGCGCTCGCCCTCCGCGAAATGCAGTTCCAGCTCCAGGCCGCGGATGCGGACCGTCTGGCGGCGGCGGCTCTCGATGTAGACCTCGACGCGCCCGACCTCTTCGTTATAAGCGGCGCGGTGGCCGAAGGCGCGGAGGTCGAAATCCGCGTCCAGCTCGCGGTTGATGCGCGCCAGCAGGTTGAGATTGAAGGCGGCCGTGACGCCGAGCGAATCGTCGTAGGCGGCTTCGAGCACGGCGGCGCGCTTGCGCAGGTCAGCGCCGAGCAGCAGCGCATCGCCCGCGCCGAGCACGCCGCGCAGCGCGCGCAGGAATCTACGCGCTTCGTCCAGGTCGAAATTTCCGATATTCGAGCCGAGAAAGAGCGCCAGCGTGCGCCCCCTGCGCTCCTTCGAGAGCGCCGCCAGCCCGTCGAAGTAATCGCCCGCGTAAGCCTCTATCCGCAGCGCCGGAAAAGACTGCAAGAGCACGCGCGAGCTGGTTTCGAGCGCCGAGGCCGAGATGTCAACCGGGATGAAGAGCAGCTCGCGCTGGCGCTTGAGGAGGGCTTCGATAATCAGGCGCGTCTTGGATGCGCTGCCGCTGCCCATCTCCATCAGCGAGATGTTGTGGCCGGAAATCGCGCCGACTATCTCCGCGCTGCACCGCGCCAGAATCTCGTTTTCGGCGCGCGTCAGGTAGTACTCGGGCAGGAGGCAGATGGCCTCGAAGAGCGTCGAGCCCAGCTCGTCGTAAAAATATTTCGGGAAGAGATACTTGGGCTCGGCCGTGAGACCCGCGCGGACATCCTCGCTGAAACTCCGCCGGGTGTCGGCGCGAACCAGATTGTGCAGGCTGAGCCTTTCAGGAGAAGGGTCTGTGTGGGCTGGCTGAGACATTGATGGCTTCCTATGCAAGAATTTTTTGATTTGCGGGCTGCGCTTGAGAAGGAGATTAAAAAATCCCCGCTCTCTCTTTCAGTCGGAATTAAAAATTCGCCGCCCGGAAATCATAAAACCCGTAGTCCTCCCCTGCTCGCCGCCGGACCTTCTGCTATGATAGCGCATCGGGGATGATTAAGAACACCCGCCCCCGCCCCTTTCGAGGGGACGACGGCGGAGGCTCCGGCCCGGATAGAGGAGAGGGTTAGTGGCCGACAAAAGAGCCGCAGAGCTGGCCGAGTTGATGACGGAGGCGCGCGCCGAGACGCTCAGGCTCTTCGACCTGGCGCGCGAGGAGGAGCTGCACGAGAGTCCGGGCTTCGGGTTTCGCCCGGTGATCTGGCACCTGGCGCACATCGGCGTCTTCGAGGGCTACTGGATTCTGCAAAAGCTCAAGGGCGAGAGCGCGCCCGACGAACGCTACGAGAGCATCTTCGATCCCATCCACACGCCGCGCGAGGCGTCCAGGAATCTTCCGTCGCGCGCCGAGATGGAGGATTACCTCAAGCGCGTCCGCGAGCGGGTGCTGGGCCACCTGGCAAAGACGCGGCTGGAGCATTCCGACCCGCTCCTGCGCGACGGCTACGTCTTCGAGCTGGTGCTGGAGCACGAGTACCAGCATCAGGAGACGCTCTGCTACCTGCTGCACCTGCTCGCGCCGGCGCGGAAAACTCGGCCCGCAGCAAAGGGGGCGCTCAAGGCTTGCACGCCACCGGCCGCCGCGCCTGACGATTTGCCGCCGGGCGGGATGATAGAGGTCCCGGCGGGCGCTTTCGTGATGGGCGCGGACGGGGCCTCATTTGCCTATGATAACGAGCTACCGGCGCACAGCGTCTATCTCCCCGCATACAAGATAGACCGGCTGCCCGTAACAAACGAGGATTACGCCCGTTTTATTACAGAGGGCGGCTACGGGCGGCGCGAGTGGTGGAGCGCGGAGGGCTGGGACTGGCGCGAGCGCGAGGATTGGACATTTCCGCTCTACTGGACGCAACAAAATGGGGCCTGGAGCGTGAAAACCATGTTCGACGAAGGCGTCATGAACCCACGGCATCCCGTCAACGGCGTCAGTTGGTACGAAGCGGAGGCTTATGCGCGTTTCGCCGGGAAACGTCTGCCGACCGAAGCCGAGTGGGAGAAGGCTGCCGCGGGCGACGCCGCAGACGGGCCAAAACGCCGCTACGCTTGGGGCGCGGCGGCGCCCTCCGGGACGCTCTGCAATTTCAACAATCATTTCTGGGGGACGACCCCCGTCGGGAGTTTCCCCGCGGGCGCGAGCCCTTACGGCTGCCTCGATATGAACGGCAACGTCTGGGAATGGACGAGCGACCCGTTCGACGGTTATCCGGGCTTCAGGGCCTTTCCCTACCCGGAATACTCGGAAATCTGGTTCGACGGCGACCACAGGGTCTTAAAGGGCGGCTCGTGGGCAACGCGTGCTCCGGTGCTGCGCATCTCCTTTCGCAACTTCTTCCGCAGGCATTTCCGCATCGCTTTTGCCGGGATACGCTGTGCGGCGGATGTGTGACCGGAGCCGGGCGCGGCCTCGTTTCCAGCCTTCCGGCTGGCCCTGAATCAGTCGAAACGCAACCTGAACCACCGTGACCGCGTAATAAGTAAGAACCTTCGAGTCCGCAAGACACTAGGCGTCAGCTCCAGAGATTGACGATGTCAATCACAGCCGGAACACAATTAGGTCGCTATGAGATTCGCTCACAGCTCGGGGCGGGCGGGATGGGCGAAGTCTACCTGGCGCAGGATATGACGCTCGGGCGCGTCGTCGCCCTCAAGATTCTGCCCGCCGAGATCGGCTCCGACCAGCAGCGCATGCAGCGCTTCGTCCAGGAAGCGCGCACCGCCTCGGCCCTCAATCACCCGAATATCCTGACGATTCACGAGATCGGGCAGGTAGACTCGACCCATTTCATCGCCACCGAGTTTATTGACGGCCAGACGCTCAGGCAGCAGACGGCGAGCCACCGCCTGAAGCTCAGCGAGGCGCTCGACATCGCCATCCAGATCGCCACGGCTCTGGCGGCGGCACACGCGGCCGGAATCGTCCATCGTGACCTCAAGCCCGAAAATATCATGCTGCGCAGCGACGGCTATGTCAAAGTGCTCGACTTCGGGCTGGCCAAGTCCTCCGAGCACGCCTCCTCTGCGGTTGACCCGGAAGCGGCGACGCAGATGCTGGTCAACACCAGCCCCGGCATGGTCATGGGGACTGTCAGCTACATGTCGCCGGAGCAGGCGCGCGGGCTGCCCGTTGACGCGCGGACGGACATCTGGAGCTTAGGGTGCGTGCTCTACGAGATGGTCACGGGACACACGCCGTTTGCGGGCGAGACGACCAGCGACGTGATCGTCTCCGTGCTCGACAGAGAGCCGCCGCCGCTGACGGCCGAAGCTCCCCCGGAGCTGCACAGAATCCTCAGAAAGGCCCTGCGCAAGGACAGGGAGGAACGCTACCAGACGGTCCGCGACCTGCTCGTGGACCTCAAGGATTTGAAGCAGGAGATAGACTTCGAGGCCAAGCTGGAGATTTCCGTCCCGCCCGAATCGAGGGCCCATCTGGGCTTGAGGACGAGCGGCGGGCTCGGCGTCCTTCAGGCGGGCGAAGAGACGGCCGCGCACACGGGCGTCGTCGCGGCGGCGCGCCGGACGCTCGGCTCAGGGCAGACCGCGGCTTCCATCAAGACGACCGAGGGGCGAAAGCACCTGGCGATTCTGGCCGTTTTCGCCGTTCTAGTGGCCGGGGCTTCCGTGATGCTCTATCTCTACCTGCAAAACAGGTCGAGGCAGAAGCCGGGCTTCTCCTTCGACTCGATGAAGATTACGCGGGTGACGACGAGCGGCAAGAGCGTCGGCGCGACCATCTCGGCCGACGGCAAGTATATCGCGCACATTCTCAACGATGCCGGGCAGCAGAGTCTCTGGGTCAGGCAGGTGGCCACCTCCCGGACGCTGCAAATCGTCCCGCCCGCGGAAGTTCATTACCTCGGCATCACCTTCTCGCCCGACGGCAACTATATCTACTACGTGATCGGCAAGATGAACGAGCCCATGGGCGAGCTTTACCAGATACCCGTGCTCGGCGGTGCGCCGAAAAAGCTGGTGACGGACATTGACAGCCCCGTCACGTTTTCGCCCGACGGTAAACGTTTCGCTTTTATCCGGGGCGACACGCCCAAGGCCGAGGTGGCGCTGCTGACGGCCAACGCCGACGGGACAGGGGAAAAGAGGCTGGCCGCGCGCAAAGCGCCGCGGACCTACGGGCTGCCCGCCTGGTCGCCCGACGGCAAGCACATCGCCTGCGTGGCGGGCGAGACCATCGCCGGAAAGGTGATGTCGGTCGTCGAGGTCAATGCCGAAGACGGCACTGAGCGGCCCGTCACGACCGAGACCTGGATCGGCGTCGGGCAGTTGGCCTGGCTCGGCGACGGGAGCGGCATGCTGATGCTCGCCGTTGACCGCGAGTCGCGGCTCACGCAGCTCTGGCATCTCTCCTACCCGGAGGGCGTCGCGCGCCGTATGACCAATGACCTGAACAATTACGCGGGCATCTCGGTCGCCCCGCAATCCGGGGACATCGTCACCATCCGCTACGATCAAAGCTCGAACATCTGGGTCGCGCCGGTCCGGGCCGGAGGGCCGCAGGCTCGCGGCGGCGGCGCGAGAGAGAGTCTGGCCGTTGATACGAGCCAGGCCGCGCAGGTCACTTCCGGGGCCGCCAAGTATTACGGCGGGGCCTGGACGCCCGACGGCAAGGTCGTCTATTCGTCGGACGCCAGCGGCAGGCGCGACCTCTGGATTATGGACCGTGACGGCAGCAACCAGCGACAGTTGACGGCCGACGCGGGCGGTAACTTTTCGCCCGCCGTCTCGCCCGACGGGCGCTATATCGTTTTCGTCTCGGACCGCGCCAGCGGCAAGCACAATCTCTGGCGGATAGACGCCGACGGCGCGAATCCGAAACAGTTGACCAGCGGTGATTTTGATCGCTCCCCGACCTTTTCGCCCGACGGCAAGTGGATAGTCTATTCCTCTTTCGCCACCAGGAGCCCGACCCTCTGGCGGCTGCCCGCCGAGGGCGGCGACGTGCAGCAGGTGACGGACAAATTTTCGACGTCTCCGGTCGTCTCGCCCGACGGCAAGCTGATCGCCTGTTACTACTGGGACGAGCTGCTGGATTCGCAACTGGGAATCGCCATCGTGCCGTTCGAGGGCGGGCGGCCCGTCAAGACCTTCATTCTTCCGGCGGGCTTCGTTCGCTGGACGCCCGACGGGCGCGCGCTGACCTACGTTGATTCGCGCAGCGGCGTCTCCAACATCTGGAGCCAGCCCATAGAGGGCGGCCCGCCCAAACAGTTGACCGACTTTAAGGCCGACCTGATTTTCGGTTTCGACTGGTCACGCGACGGCCGCCAGCTCGGCTGCACGCGCGGCATCCTGACGAGCGACGTGATTCTCTTCAGCGACGCGAAATAGCGGAGCGGGGCGGGTCAGCGCGGCGGAAAGCCAAAAGAAAAAGGCCGAAGGCGAAAGCGGAGAGAAAGGGCCCGGATGGGTCTCCTTCCTCCCTTCTCGACCTTTCGCCTTTTTACTTTTGCCTTCTGCCATAGACCGGGCGAGCCATAAAAGTTAAACTTCAGCACTTTAAGAGGGAGACGGATGCCCGCGCCAGGTACAATTTTGCAGGATCGTTATCGCGTCGTCCGCCAGCTCGGCCGGGGCGGGATGGGCGCGGTCTATGAGGCGATGGACGAGCGCCTGAGCCGCAGCGTCGCGCTCAAGGAGACACTGGCCGAATCGGACGAATTGAAGCGCGCTTTCGAGCGCGAAGCGCGGCTGCTGGCCAACCTGCGCCACCCGGCGCTGCCCAAAGTGATAGACCATTTCACGGAGGGCGGCGGGCAGTTTCTCGTGATGGAGTTTATCCAGGGCAGCGACCTGGCCTCGCAGCTGGAGAGAAACGGGCATCCCTTTCCGCCCGAAGAGGTGCGGCGCTGGACCGACGAGCTGCTCGACGCGCTCGAATACCTGCACACGCACGAGCCGCCGATCATTCATCGCGACATCAAGCCGTCGAACCTGAAATTGACCGCGCAGGGCAGAATCATCCTGCTCGACTTCGGCCTCGCCAAAGGCGCGGCCGGGCAGATGACGCACTTCTCGACAGGCATCAGCGTCATCGGCTACACGCTGCACTACGCCTCGCTCGAACAGATTCAGGGCGAGCGGACCAGCCCGCGCAGCGACCTCTATTCACTGGCGGCGACCATCTATCACCTGTTGACGGGCCGCGTCCCCGTTGATGCGCTCAAGCGCGCCGCCGATCTTCTCAACGACGATGCGGACCCGCTGCCGCCCATTCGGACGCTCAACCCGAATGTTCCCGAACAGCTTGCGAGCGTCCTCTCGCAGGCGCTCTCGCTCAAGCCGTCGCTGCGCCCGGCGAGCGCCGCCGAGATGCGCGCCGCTCTGCATGCAGACCCTTTGGCCCTCCAACCCGAAGACGACGAGCTGACCCGGGTGAGCCCTTCTCTGCCCGCCCCGAACGGCGACAAAACGCTGGTCATGCCGAAGCACGAAGCCGCCTTGCCGGTCGGCCCGGACGCAGCGGCCGACGGCGCGCTCGAAGCGTTGCCGCTGGCGGACGAGGGCAGCAATGCCAAGAAGTGGTGGCTCATCGGCGGCGGCGTCTGCATCCTGCTGCTGATAGTGGCGAGCATCGTCGTCCTCAGCTTGCGCTCGCGCCGGGCCAGCGTCACGCCCGCGACGAGCCCGACGGCGATGGACGCCGTCCCGAGTCCGTACCGTGAGGCGCTGGGCTCGGTCGCGGCCGTTACGATGTTCGACGTGAACGGCAGGCCGCTGCGCACAGCCAGCGGCTTTTTCGTCAGGCCGGACGAGATTGCGACGACTCTCGCCGCGCTCGACGGAGCGATGCAGGGGCGCATCACGCTCGTCGGTCAGGGCGGCTCTTACGAAGTGACGGGCGTGACGGGGATGGACCGCGAATATGGGCTGGCGACGCTGAAAGTGGCCAGGGCCAAAGCGCCGCCGCTGGCCATCAGCAACAGAAGACAGACGATGATGGGCGAGAAGGTGGCCCTGCTCGGCGGCTCGGCCAACGCCGATCCGGTCTATGCGATGGGCACAATCAACGGCTACAGGGACGATGACCGGCTGGAGATAAACGCACCGGCCGGGGCGGCCTCGCCCGGAGGGCCGCTCCTGAATGAGCGCGGCGAAGTGGTCGCCATCCTGAGCGAGCCGCGCGGCGCAAGCTCTACGCTGGCCGTCCCCGTCAATCACCTCGTTGACCTGACCAAGCGCAAACAACAGCCGATGAGCCTGGCCGCCGCAGGGGCCAGGGACGTGCTCTACGATTGGAGAAAGTATGAGGCGGCCGAAGCGCCGAACCTCGCCAGGGAGGTCGAGCAAAAGGTGCTCGCGGAGGTCGCCCGCGCGCACGCCGGAAGAGCGCCCGCAGAGGAGCCCGCCAAGCCGCAGCCGACGCCTCAAGCCGACGCCGGGCAACCGCAGGAAGAGCCCCGGCCGACGCCCCCGCAGGCGCAGGACGAGATGCGCAACGCCGTCGTTTCGGCCGTCGCGGGCGGCGCGTTTACGACCGCCGGGGCCGCGCAGACGGCCTACATCATAGACACGCGCGCCGGAGACCCGGCGAAAGATTCCGGCCCGAAATATCTGGCCATCTTCAACGGCGAGAACTACGTCACGGATTTCGCCGTCCCGAATTACACGTTCATCCTGCGGACCTTCGATCTCAACCGCGACGGCGTCAACGAGTTGCTGCTCGGCTATCATCACATGCAGATGGGGGCCGTTGTTCGCGGGGCAAAGCTGGTCCAGGTCTCGCAGGGGCGCCTGCGCGTCATCAGGGATTTCGGCAACACTTATCTTTCCTTCTGCGATGTCGGGCTGAGCCCGGACAACAATCCGACGAGCGCCGCCGCGGTCGCTTTTTTCGCGGCCTCCGCCGTCGGGCAGATGCCCGAAATTCGCGTGGACAATTATCTCGCTTCCTGCCCCGCCGAGGGCGTTGACGAACAGTGGAAGTATACCCCGGCAAACAAACTGCCGGACGTTTCGGGCAAACCGCCCGAATAGACGAAGGGAAGAGATTGATTCATTCAGTCATTTAGTCATTCAGTCATTTACTCATTTAGTCATTCAGTCATTGATTGATGTCAGCATTGATTCATCGAACTACTGATTGAATTGTTAAATGAATCAATGAATCAATGAGTAAATGAGTAAATTCTTTTCTCTGGGGCGTGAAAGCGAGCGTTCCGATGGGTGAACTGGCGGAAAAGCTCTGGGCCGTCTTGAGCGAGCGCGGGTGTGAAGCCTCCGGCTTAACCTATCAGGAGGCGGCCGAGAAGCTGCGCGGGCTCGGGCAGGAGAAGCTGCCTGGCCTGTGCATCGTCACAGAGAGGGCCGCGCGCCGCGTCAGGCATAATCTGGATTCACCCGCGCACCCGTCCGGCCCGGCCCCAGCGCGACCCATCAAGGCATAGGGAACAGCCCGCCTCTTGTCACACGTTCGTCTCCTTTATTTCACACGTCCGCGCCTTTTGGCAGGAAGAGTATTCAACGCACAGGAAGACGGCGCGGCCAGCAGCGAGCCCTCACGGTTAAAGCTCGCGCGGCGTGCATCTCCGGCTCCGTGCGAACTGAAAATCCGCGACCAGCGGCAGGTGGTCCGAGGCGACCAGCGCGGAGCGGCTTCTGTGCAGCGTCAGCCGCTTCAATTCGAGCGTCGGGTCGTAGTAGACGTGGTCCAGGTGAAGCAATGGCAGCAGGCCGGGGTATGTTCTGCCGCGCTGAAGATGATGACGAATGTCTGCGCTCTGGAGATGGGCGGCCAGCAGGCGCGAAGCGAGCCCGTGCGTCCATTCGTTGAAATCTCCGAGCACGACCCGCGCTCCTTCCAGGCTCTCGTCAGCGAGTATCTCTCCGCCGACGAGTTTGCGCGCCTGGTGACGCCGCTCCATGAAGGCCGTCCCGAGGTGAACGTTGAAGACGTGCAGGACGCCGCCTCCTCCCCGGTCCGGCTCGACATCCACGCGCAGGCAGCCGCGCGGCTCGCGCCTGTTCCAGGTGAGGTCGTAATTACGGGCTGCGCGCAGGGGAAAGCGGCTGAGAACGACGTTGCCGTATGCGCCGCCCCTGAGCCGCCGGTTCTCGCCCACCTGGTAACTCAGCCCAAGCTCCTCGGCGATGAATCGCGCCTGGTGCTGCTCGCGCGCGGGGCCTTCGATGTTGAGCACTTCCTGAAGCGCGATGATGTCGGCATCCGTCTCGCGCAGGACCTCCGCGATGCGCCGCGGCCGCTCGCGCCTGTCCAGCCCGCGACACTTATGCACGTTGTAGGTAACTATCCGCACCGAAGGAATCATCAGGGTCAATGGTCAAGGGTCAAGGGTCAAATAGTGAAAAGCTGCTGCTTGAGAGAAAGCCTTCTGCCGGTCTTTTTCCATTGACCCCGGCTTAACTCTTCGCGGGCGCTGCTGCGGCCGGGCCGGAAATAAGGCGTGTTCAGAGAGATACGCTCGCGGGCGGAGGCTGTCGGCGTTTGCAAGAGAGTGCGCGCATGAATATCCAGCTCTTAAAAGGCCGACCGCTATTTGAGTCCTTTAACTCGGGTCCTCTTTGACATCGCCGATGATATCCTCGGCTTCTTCATAGACTTTAATAAGATTGTTCAAAGACTCTTTTTCCTCTGGAGTTTTCGGGTTTTCCTCAAATCTAATTGTCGCGGCATAAAGCCTACGCCATCCCTTTCGCATGCGGTTGGATTTCGACCCTAGGTCCAGGGCATTCATCAGGCTTAATGAGATGGTCGCTGTGGCGGCTATCCATTCCAGTGGGATGGCCTGAAAAGGATTTAATCTTGCTGCTACAAGCACGGAGCAAAGAGTGGCTATAGTAACCAGTACAGCGTGAGAGATTCTCAGCACACGAGCATGCAGGCTCCACTTTCTTAGTTGTGTTGCTATTTTTCGGGGCACGGGTCTACCCATAGCGATTCTCCTTCTAATAAAAGCGCAGCCGCTTTAATCTTCCGTCGTGAACTTTCGCCTGATGCGGACGCAGCGTTCGAGGCCGTCGGCGACTTCGAGCACCTTGAGCCGCAGGTCGCGGTCGAGCCCGCTTTCGCGCTCAAGGAAGTGCTGCACTGTGGACTGCGCTCTCTCGCTGCACTGGCCGCCGACGAAGGCCGCGAGCCAGCCGTTGACGAAGAATATCTTGCGCGTCCGTTTCAATTTCGGCAGCTCTGCCAGAGCCGCGTCGAGCAGGGGCAGCGTCAATTCCGCATGTTGAATCGCATTGAGCGGGCCGACGCTCGCCTCGATCCAGCTTTCGGCCAGCTTCGCGTCACCCGTGTAAGCCTCGAAGTACCTCCGCTTGGTCGCAGCGTCGCGGCGTGCCGCGCCCGCGGCATAGGCATAGCGGCGCGCGTCGTCGGTCCTGTCGGCGGCGCTCGCGGCTTCGAGCAGGCGCGGGGCTTCCGGGTCGTCGCGCACGAGCAGCGTCGTGATGATGTCGAAGCGATCACGCGAGCGCAGCTGCATGCCCGGCACTTTCAGTTCGTCGCGGAGAATCCGCTTGAGCAGCGTGCGGGCTTGGTCCGTCACGGCGACCGACTGGAAGGCGCGAAAGTAGGTGATGCGCAGGCCCTGCGTCTCGGCCTTCATCATCTGCTCGGAGAGCATGCGTTCGAGGCGCGGCGCGGCCTCGGCCGCCTGCCCGGTCGAGAAGTAGCGATTGAAGGCGACCTGCGCGCGATTGAGGATGGCCTGGACGCTCACTTCGTCGCGCTCCTGCGGCACGAGCCTGACGACCAGCTCAAGGAAAGCTGACGGCGCAAGCTCTGCTTCGCGGACGCTGTCCCAGAGCGAGCCCCAGAGCAGCGCGCGCAGGAAATCGTTGCGCACCTCGCCGAGATGGGCCAGCAGGTAGGCGCGGCTCTCCGCGTCGAGCAGAAAGCGCCCGTAGCCGTAATCCTCGTAATTGGCGAAGACGTAAGCGGGGCGGCGTTTGCCGATGGCTTCGGGCACGCGCGTCTCTGCGCGCGGGTCGAGCGTCACGGTCAGCGTTTCGGGCGGGGCATTCGCGTGGGCCAGCAGCAGGCGAACGCGCATCGGCCACGCGCCGCCCTCCGCCAGGACATCGCTCTGCGACAGGGTGAAGCTCTTGATGCGGCCCGTCCTGTCGGCGCTCCAATTGACGCGGACGTTGGCCATCCCGCGCCGCCGGACCCAGGCGTCGGCCCACTCGCCGAGCCTTCTGCGGCCCGTCCGCTCGAAGGCTCCGACGAGGTCTGCCCACTCGGCGTTCGCGAAGGCGTGTTCCTTGAGAAAGAGGCGGACGGCCTGCTGAAACTTCTCCGCGCCCAGATAGAACTCGGCCTGCCGGAGCATCGAAGGCGCTTTGAGATAGACGATGTTGCCGTAGGCGGACTTGGCTGCGCTCAGGTTCGGGATGGCCTGGAAGATGGGCGTCGTGCCCTTAGTCGCGTCGGTCGCGTAAGCGCCGGGCTTGGTGCGCTGGTAGAAGACCTTCCAGGCGTTGTATTGCGGCAGGATGCGCTCCATCGCCTTGTAGGCCATGAAGGTGGCGAAGCCCTCCTTGAGCCAGAGGTCGTCGAACCAGCGCATCGTCACGAGGTCGCCGAACCACTGGTGCGCGGCTTCGTGACAGATGACTTCGGCGCGCGCGACGAGGTCGTTGGCGGTCGGGTCCGACGGGAAGAGGATTCTCTCTTCGCGCAGGAAGGTCGCGCCCGCGTGCTCCATCCCGCCGTAGGCGAACTCCGGGACGATGACGGCGTCGTACTTCGGGAACGGGTACTTGTAGTCGAAATACTGTTCGAGCGTGGCCAGCGCCTCGCGGTGCAGGCGGAAGACTTCCGGCAGCTCGGCACGCGCCCGCTCGGCCTTCGACTTGCGGACGTAGAGGCGCAGCGGCGTCGGGCCGGGCGTCTCGTCGCGGAATTCCGTGAACGGCCCGGCGGCAAAGGCGAAGAGGTATGTGCTGAGCGGCCGGGTCTCGCCAAAGCGCCAGAGGGTCGTCGTCCCGCTGCTCGTCCTGGTCTCCGGGTTCGTATTGGAGATAACGGTCCAGGCTGCCGGGGCGGTCATCTCCAACCGGAAGCGGGCCTTCAAATCCGGCTGGTCGAAGCAGGGGAAAGCGGTGCTCGCGTCCGACGGGACAAAGAGCGTGTAGAGGTATTCGGACTTGTCTTCGCGGTCGAGGTAGCGCGTCACGGCGCTGCCGGAGCCGGAGATGGGCGACTCGAAACGCAGCCGCAGGACGTTCTCGCCTTTGACGAGGTCGGCGGCCGGGATAAGGATGTGCTCGTTGACTTCGCGCGCGCCGCTGGCCCTCTGGCCGTTGGCCTCTATCTCCCAGGCGCGAGCCTGCGGCTGGCCCTCCCTGGCGAAGGGCTTGCGCCAGTCGAGGACGAGCTGCTCGACCGCGCCGTCGAGCGTCACGCGAATCTCTACCGCGCCCTTCAACAGCTCCGCGCCGGGAGCGACTTCGAGCTTGAGCGCGTAGCGCACATTGCTGTAATGGGCCGCGCGCTCGCGGGCCAGCTCGCGCGCGACGCCCGGCTGCGGGTCTGCCGCAGCGTCTCTTCCATCCTCCGCGCCCGCGAGCGCGACTGCCGCGAGCGGCAACAGGATGGCCGTCAGGATTAAACGCAAAATCATCTCTGGCCTCACTTGATCGTTCGGACGCAACGCTTGACGGTTGCGACGCAAAAGCGTTTGAGCGCGGGCTTTCGTCGGCGGGACGAAGCGGCGCGCAGCACTTCTCTTCTTTTCACTCTGCGCGCGGGCTGGTCAGCGCCGTGCGCCTCGTGCGGCACGTCAGGCGTCCGCGACCTTGAGGACGACCTTGCCGAACGTCTCGTTGGATTCGAGCCTCTGGTGCGCGGCGCGCACGTCTTCGAGCGCGTAGATTTTATCCACGACGGGGCGGACAGCGCCGCGCGCCAGGAGCGGCAGGACGTGTGCGACGAAGCGTGCGGTCGCGTCCGCTTTCTCGGCGACCGAGCGCGAGCGCAGGACCGTCCCGCGGATGCTCGCACGCTTGTGCATGACGGCGACGTAGTTGAGCTCCGCGCGTCCCCCGGCGGTCGTCCCGACGAGGATGAGACGCCCTTTGAGGCCGAGCGCGTCGAGGTTCGGCGCGAGATACTGGCCGCCGACCAGGTCCAGGATGACGTGCACGCCCGCGCCGTTCGTCCAGCCCCTGACGGCTTCCGCGAAGAGCGCGGGTTCATTGCCGACGGCGACCGCTTCATCGAGCCCGAAGGCGCGCGCCCTGTCCAGTTTCTCGGGCGTGCGCGACGTGCCGTAAACTATCGCCCCGGCCGCGTGCGCCAGTTGAATCGCGGCCAGCCCGACGCCGGACCCGGCGGCATGGACCAAGACGCGCTCGCCCATCTGGAGGCCCGCCTGCGTAAACATGGCGTCGTGTGCGGTGATGAAGGCTTCCGGGACGGCGGCTGCGTCCTCCCAGTCAAGATTGGGCGGAATCTCCGCGAGCGTGCTTTCGGGGACGAGGATATATTCGGCCTGCGCAGCGCCCGCCGCGATGCCGAAGACGCGCGCGCCCTCGCGGACTATGCGGGCTTCCGCGCCCGCCTGCGCGACCTCTCCGGCGAATTCGAGGCCGGGAATATCGGGCGGCACGCCGGGCGGGGCCGGGTAGCGCCCCTTGCGCTGAAGAATGTCCGCGCGATTGAGCCCGGCGGCGCGCACGCGCACCAGCACGCGGTCGGCGGTCGCGTCCTCCGGGCGCGAGACCTCCCGGACTTCGAGCCCTTCGACGCCGCCGTGTGCGACGATGACCACCGCGCGCATCTTTTCAGTTCCCATCCGGTGCCCCGGCCTCCTCTCTGCCGCAATAGGGCCAGCTTATCATCAAATCCGCGCCCGCGCCTCACTATGATAGAGTGTTCGCACAGAGATGAATCACGCGCCGCCCCTCCTCGTCATCATCAACCAAGTGGCCGCCCGCGCGCGCCGCGCCTGGCCCGGCATCCGCAGGGCTTTGAACGACGGCGGCGTGGCCTTCGACGCGCACGAGACGACGCACGCGGGCGACGCCACCGAGAGGACGCGCGCGGCGCTGCGCGAGGGCTATCGGCTCATCGCCGTCGTCGGAGGCGACGGGACGCTCAGCGAAGCGGCCGCGGGCTTCTTCGAGCAGCCGCCCGACGAGAGAGGCGCTCTTCCGGAGCGTGTGCCCGCGCCGGTTCGTGCGGAGGCGGCGCTGGCGCTCCTGCCCGCCGGGACGGGCGACGATTTCGCGCGCGGCTGGACGGGCGGGCGCGCTCCGCTCGAAGCCTGGCTGAAGGCCCTCGTCGCGCACTATCATTGGCTGGACGCGGGCGACGGCTCGGGCGAAGCGTCCGGGAGCGAGCGGGACGCGGGGCCGACGGGCGGCGACGCGGGGCTCATAGGCGTCGGCGCGGGGCCGACGGGCGGCGGCGCGCGGGCCGTGGACGTGATTTACGGGAGTCCCGCGGAGACGAGGAAAAACTTCATCTGCCTGAACGTGGCGACGCTCGGCCTCGGCGCACAGGTGGCGGCGCGCGTAGCCTCGCAGCGCGGGCTGGTGCGGCGTCTGCCGGGCGAGGCGCGCTTCGTCCAGGCGGCCTGCGGCGCGCTGGCGGCCTGGCGTGAGCGCAGCGTGCGCGTCACGCTCGACCACCGCACGGTCCTCGAAGGCAGGAGCAACATGATCGCGATTGCCAACGGCATCTACGCGGGCGGCGGGATGATGTTCGCCCCGGCGGCCTTGACCGGCGACGGGCGACTCGATTTCCTGATGGCCACGGGGGTCTCGCGCGCGACCATCCTGCGCGAGATGCCGCGCATCCGCAGGGGCGCGCACCTCTCCAACCCGCACATCAGCACCCGCACGGCCGCGCACGTCCGCATCGAGACCGGAACGGCGCAGGATGAGGCGCTGCTGATTGAGGCCGACGGCAACGTGCGCGGCTACACGCCCGCCGAGTTTCAGGTGATGCCGGGCGCGCTGCGCTTCGTCGGCCCGCACAGGCCGGAAAGGCTGTGCCCCGGGGAAAGCGCAGCACCGACCTCAAAGACAGCCCGCCGCAGGACTTAGAGCGTCGTCGAACGCCCCGCACGCCCGCCTGCGACGCCGCCGCCCGCGCCCGGCTCCCCGTCCACGCCCGCCCGGACACACGGCATACACGCCCCGCGATTCAATCTCCCCGCACGATTATTCGATAATCACGGCTGATTCTGCGTCCCGCTCAAGAGATTACCCCATGCGCTCGCCTGTGTAAGCCCGACGCTCGCCAGCGCATCGCAAACGCTCACGAGTGTGAGGCTTACACTCACAAGATTATGCCAAACACTCACGAGTGCGAGCCTTACACTCGTGAGTGTGAAGCTTACACTCACGAGTGCGAAGCTTACACTCGTGAGTGTAAGCCTCACGCTCACGATGTTATGGCAAACACTCGCAATGTTATGGCAGAGCGACGCGTGGTTATGGCAGAGCGTCCTGATGTTTTGCCATAACGACGTGAGGTTATGGCAGAGCGACGCCATGTTTTGCCATAACCACGCGATGTTTTGCTATAACCACGCCATGTTATGGCAGAACCACGCCATGTTATGGCAGAGCCACGCCATGTTTTGCTATAGCGACGCGTCGCTATGGCAGAGCGACGCCATGTTACGGCAGAGCGACGCGTGGTTATGGCAGAACATCGAGGCGCTCTGCCATAACATCGTGATGTTCTGCCATAACCGCGCCCGCGTCCGCGCTCTCCGGGCGCGATTATCCCGTACGAACTCAAGGGGATAGCGTTCCGAGGCCCGTTTCCGGCCGTTTCTCGACGGCTGCGGGCGGCCCTGCGGCCCGTTTTCACCGAGTTGGTGAGGAAATGACTAAATGAATCTATGAATTAAGGATGAACTGCTTAACTTCCCTGGTCTTCTATCGCTTTGAGCTTGGCGAGGCGGCGGCGGTGGCGTTCTTCGCCCGTGAAGCGTGCGGCGACGAAGGCGCGGACGATTTCCAGGGCCAGCTCGACGCCGACGACGCGCGCGCCCAGGCAGAGCAGGTTGCAATCGTCGTGCTCGCGCGATTGGTGCGCCGAGTAGGTGTCGCCGCAGAGCGCCGCCCGCACGCCCTTGAGCTTGTTGGCGGCCACGCTCGCGCCGACGCCGCTGCCGCAGATGAGGATGCCAAGCTCGGCCCTGCCTCTCTGCACTGCGAGGCCGACCGAGAGGGCATAGTCCGGGTAATCGTCGGGCTGCGTCGCGTCGTGCGTCCCGAAGTCTTCGACCTCGTGGCCCGCCGCGCGCAGCTCCCGCGTCACGCGCTCGTTGAGCGGAAAGCCCCCGTGGTCTGCGCCGATGGCTATTCTCATTGTTCGTTAAGCGAAGGCGGCGGCGCGCTACTACAACCGGCGCGCGTGTTGGAGCACGTTTTCCAGGTTGAAGCCAAGCTCGCGGAGCGCCACGTCGCCGGGCGCGGAGGCGCCGAAGCGGTCGAGGCAGACGCAATCGCCGCGCGAGCCGACGTAGCGGTCCCAGCCCAGCCGCGCGCCCGCCTCTATCGAGAGCCGCGCCGTCACGGCTGGCGGCAGGACTTCGTCGCGGTACTCCCGGGGCTGCTCCTCGAACAACTCCCAGCACGGCATCGAGACGACGCGGACCGGCCTCCCCTCCCTTTGCAGCGCCTCGCGCGCTTCGAGCGCCAGCCCGACCTCGGAGCCCGTCGCAATCAGAATCAGCTCCGGCGTCGTCGCGCTCGCCGCGCCGCTCGACTCATTGGTTCGGCCGTCGCCCGCGCCCGCTCTCTCCGCTTCGGCCAGGATGTAGGCGCCGCGCCGCGCGCCCTCGGCCGAAGCGTAGCGCGTGCGGTCTATCGTCGCCACTTTCTGGCGCGTCAGGATGAGCGCCGTCGGGGCCTCGCGCCGCAGGATGGCGATGCGCCAGGCTTCGCGGACCTCGTGCGGGTCGGCCGGACGCACGACGTAGAGATGCGGGATGGCGCGCAGGCCCGCCAGCTGCTCGACGGGCTGATGCGTCGGCCCGTCTTCGCCGAGCCCGATGGAATCATGCGTGAAGACGTAGATGACCTGGACCTCGGAGAGCGCGGCCAGGCGGATGGCCGGCTTCATGTAGTCGGAGAAGCACATGAACGTGCCGCCGTAGGGAATCAGCCCGCCGTTGAGACTGATGCCCGTCATCGTCGCGCCCATGGCGTGCTCGCGGATGCCGAAATGGAGGATGCGCCCGTCGTAAGCGCCCGCCTCGAAGCTGCCGCCATCCTTGATGTCCGTGTTATTGGACGGGCCGAGGTCGGCCGAGCCGCCGATGAGCATCGGCATGTGCGGCGCGAGCGCGTTGATGACTTCGCCCGAAGCCTGGCGCGTCGCCATCGGCTTCGCGTCCGCGAACGAAGGCAGGTGCTCTTCCCACCCCGCGGGCAGCCCGCCCGCCATCGTCGCCCGCCAGGCAGCGCCCTGCCCGGCGTCCTCCCGCTCATACTTTTCAACGAGCGCATTCCACTCGGCTTCGAGCCGCGCGCCTCTGGCCGCTGCCTCGCGGAAATGGTTGAGAGCTTCTTCGGGGATGTAGAAACTCTTGTCTTCGGGCCAGCCGAGATGCCGCTTGGTCTCGCGCACGGCCTCCGCGCCGGGAGCGTCCGAGTGGGCCTTGCGCGTCCCGGCGGTCGGCATCCCGTAGCCGATGGTCGTCCGCACGCTAATCAACGAGGGGCGATCCGCGACCTCCTGCGCCTGCCGAATCGCGCTCTCTATCGCTTCCAGGTCGTTGCCGTCCTCGACCGTCGTCGTGTGCCACCCGTAAGACTCGAAGCGCTGCGGGACGTTCTCGGAAAAGGCCAGGCTGGTGAAGCCTTCGATGGTCACACGGTTGTCGTCGTAGAGATAGATGAGCTTGCCCAGCTTGAGATGGCCTGCGAGCGAGGCGGCCTCGGCCGCGACGCCTTCCATCAGGTCTCCGTCCGAGACGATGGCGTAAACGTAATGGTCAATCAGCGGGAACTCCGGCCGGTTGAACTTCGCCGAGAGGTGCGCCGCGCCCATCGCCATCCCGACGCCGTTGGCGAAACCCTGCCCGAGCGGCCCCGTCGTAATCTCGACGCCCGGCGTCAGCACGTTTTCGGGATGCCCCGGCGTCTTTGAGCCGAACTGCCGGAAGTTCTTCAACTCGTCGAGCGGCAGGTCGTAGCCCGTCAGGTGCAGGAGCGAGTAGAGGAGCATCGAGCCGTGCCCGGCCGAGAGCAGGAAGCGGTCGCGGTTGGGCCAGCGCGGGTTCGCCGGATTGTGTCGCAGAAAGCGCGTCCAGAGCACGTAGGCCAGCGGCGCACAGCCGAGCGGCAGCCCCGGATGCCCGGACTCGGCCTCCTGCACGGCGTCGAGCGAGAGCGCGCGAATCGTGTTGATGCAAAGCCGGTCAAGCTCCGTCGTCTTGGTCGTGTCGGGCCGTGAAGTCGCACTCATCTTTGGTTTTCCTCACTGTCTCTGCATTGAATACTGCGTTGAATAAAGCGAGCCCTTGGATTCCGGCCCGGGCCGTTGACCCGCCCTTACAGCCAGCGCCATTGCCGACAGCGCCATTGCCGCCAGCCATTGCTGCCTGCCTTACCGGGGCGGATGCTCTGCCGGAGTCTCGCAGCGCAGGGCGTCCGCAGCCCGCGCGCCCGGCCTTCCACCGCCGAGCAGGGCGGCCAGCCCTGCGTCCCCGACCAGGCGCGCGTACAGTTGCTGCTGACGTTCGAGCCCCGCCCGGTAGCGCGCCTGGCGCGCCGCGTCCGGCTCGTAAGCGTCGGCCGCCGGGGCGGGCGCTTGATGGATGCTTTTTAACTTGCCCGTCGCCTCTAAAGCAAGCAGGGCCGCGCCGCGACTCGAAGCCTCGCCGACGCCCGAGAGCCGCACGGGCCGCCCGAGCACGTCGGCCAGCACCTGCGCCCAAACGGGCGAAGACAGCAGCGCGCCCCCCGACCCGATCACTTCCGCCCCGGGCGCAAACCCGTCGAGCGGGGCCGCTATCAGCGCGAAGCGATAGGCGACGGCTTCCATCGCGGCGCGCAGGATTTCGATGGGGCTCGTGTGCATCGTCAGGCCGAGAATAGCGCCGCGCGCCTCTGTTGACCAACCCGGACTGCGCTCCCCTGCCCAGAACGGCAGGACGGTCAGCCCGTGCGCGTCGGGCTCCATCTGCGCCAGCGCATCCTCTCTCGCAGAGGCATCGGCCGGGAGCGCGAGCGAGTCAGCCAGCCAGCCGTAGAGCCCGCCGCCGTCGGAAAGCGCGCCGCCGACCAGCACGCGCCGCCTGTCCACGCGGTAACACCAGAGCGCGCCGGGCAGGGCTTCGGGCGGCTCTCCTTCCCACATCGAACGCATCGCGCCGGAAGTCCCGATCATCAGCGCCACCCGCTCGCGCGTCGTGCAGCCCGCGCCCACGTTGCTCGCCGCGCCGTCGGCGACCGCCGGAAACCAGCGCGCGTTCCGCAACCGCGGCCAGCGCCGCGCGTACTCACCTTTGAGCCGGACAAAGGCTTTGCCCGCCCCCGCTATCTCCGGCAATAACTCGCGCGCGAGCCCCAGACCCGCGAGCAGCTCTTCGTCCCACTCGCACGTGCGCAGGTTTAGCAGGCCTGTGCCCGACGCCATCGAGACGCTCATCTGCGTTTCGCCGAAGAAGGCGGACGCCAGCAGCTCTCCGAACGACAGCCAGCGCCGCACGGCGCGATAGCTTTCCGCTTCTTCGGCGCGCAGCCGGAGCAGCTTGGCAGGCCAGTAGCTCGGATGAAACGGGCAGCCCGTGCGGGCGTGCGTCGCGCCCTCGTCAAAGCGCCGCCGCAATTCTTCGGCGAAGCGCGCCGCGCGCGTATCGGCCCACCCGAGAACGGGCGTCCGCGGGCGGCCCGCGCCGTCTATCCCGACCAGGCTGTGCCAGAAGCACGAGACGGCCACCGCTTCGATCTCCGCGTCGAGATGGGCGAAGCGGGACAGTGCTTCGTCAATCACCTGCGCCGCCTGCTCAATCGCCTGGCCCGCATCCAGCTCCGCGCCGCCGTCCAGGCTCGTGCAGAGAGCGCGCGTCAGGCGGGCCTGCGTCCCTTCGACCTCCGCCCCGGCACAGTCGTAGAGCGCCGCGCGGACGCTCGACGTGCCGATGTCGAGCGCCAGCACGAGCGGCTGGCCCACGGCCGCGCCCATCTCTCTGGATTCAAGGCTCACAGGCCAATCATCATACATCGCTTCACCCCGCGCGCAAGCAGCCTTTTTCGGTCGGGCGCTCTGCACACGTAAAAGACCGTGATGAGTAATGAGTGATGAGTGATGAGTGATAGGTGATGAGTGATAGGTGATGAGATGGAGGGCCGTGCCTGGTCGTGTTGCGCTCGACTTCGGGGCGGGGCAAAGATTTCGATGGAAATGTCTTCGTCTAAATGCTAATCTTGAAGCGTCGGCTGGTGAATCGGCTGACGAAAGAAGTCCCGCCGGTTGCGGCCCGCCCCTCTCACTTCCCGTTTTCCGTTTGAACATACTCGACCACGCAGCGAGGTACACGATGCACTGCGAAACGCTCAACTGTCCGACGTGCGGCGCTGCCGTCTCAAGCGATGCGACACACTGCCTGTTTTGTGACGCGCGGCTGGCGACCGTGGCCTGCCCCTCCTGCTTCGCCATGATGTTCACCGGGAGCAAACACTGCTCGCGGTGCGGCGCTAAGGCCGAGCGCCTGGAGAGCGAGACGACCGGCTCCGCCCCGCGCCGCTGCCCTCGTTGCGGGCTGGCGATGGAGGCCGTGGCCGTCGGCGCGGTGGGCTTCGATGAGTGCAAGCGGTGCGGCGGGGCCTGGGTCAGCGCGGCCGCCTTCGAGCAAATCTCCGCCGACCGCGAACAGCAGGCCGCAGTCCTCGGGGCCGCCTCCGGCACGCGGCACGGCGAACCCTGCGCGCACCCGGACAAGGTTCGCTATGTGCCCTGCCCCGAGTGCGGGCAGTTGATGAACCGGACCAACTTCGCGCGCTGCTCCGGCGTCATCGTAGACCTCTGCAAGGGTCACGGCACGTGGTTCGACCAGGAAGAGTTGCAGCAGGTCGTCGAGTTTATCCGGGGAGGCGGCCTCGAAGTCTCGCGGCGGCGCGAGAAGCAGGAGCTGGCGGACGAGCGGCAGCGTCTGCGGCAGGAACAACTCACCATCGCCATGCGCGAGAATCACTCTGCCGGACACGGCGAGTATGACGGAGGCCCCGGACTCGTTTCGGCTGCCCGGCAATTGCTCCGCTTGCTGCGTGACTGACCTCCGGGCCGCGTCGAATCGTCCCTCGCGGCACAAGGGCGAGCCTCCCGTTCATCGTGTCAAAGCCCGCCTGTCTTGAGCCCGCCCGTCTTACCGGCCGAAGCGCGCGCCCGTCTTACCTGCTCACGTAAGCGTTGCCCTTGAGCCAGTAGCGCCAGTCCTTGTGAACGTATTCCTCTGCGTAGTTGATGCCGATGCGCGGGCCCGAGCCGATCTCGGCGGACGTCGCCCGGCGGCCCGTCTCTTCAATCCAGACGCGGTCGCCGAGCAGGTCTTCCCCGTTATAACTGCCGTCGAGCCCGAGCGCCTGGCAGAGCTTACCCGGCCCGTTGGTTAGGCTCTGCTCCTTCTTGACGGGTCGTCTGAGCCGCATCAGCTCGATGCCCTCCACGGGCTCAAGCGCGCGAATCAACACGGCGTGAGGAATGGATTCAACGTTGGCCACGACGTTGAATTGATAATACATTCCGTAGATGAAGAAGACGTAGGCACAGCCGCCGGGAGCGTACATCGTCTCCGTGCGCCTGGTCCGCCGGTTATTATGAGAATGGGCTGCCTTGTCCTCCGGGCCCATGTAGGCTTCCGTCTCGACGATCAGGCCGGAGACGCGTGTCCCGTCCGCAGCGGGCACGACCAGGCGCTGGCCCAACAGCTCGCGCGCGATTAAGAGCGTATCGCTGCGCGTATAGAACTCGCGCCCGAGCTTGAGCGATTGGCGTGTCTGCCTGCGTCTACTCAAATTGCTTCCTGAAGTCTTCAAATTGTTGGCGCAGCTCCGAGAACTCGCGGCGCAGCATCTCGATTTGCGCGCCGAGCTCAGCAATCCTCTCGTTCTCGGCCCTCACTTCGAGGACGGCGCGTTCCGCGCGCGGCGCGCTCGGCGGCTGCTCACTGACGACGACTTCGCCCGTCAGCAACTGTGCGTAGCGCGCTTCCTTCTGGCCGGGCTGGCGCGGGAGTCTCGCCACCAGCGGCGGATCATCGCGCGTCACCAGGCCCTCCATCGTGGCCTCGACTTCGGCCAGGTCCGCAAACTCGTAGAGACGATTCGTGCGCCCGCGAATCTCGCCCGTCGTCTGCGCGCCCCTGAGCATCAGGACGCACATCACGGCCAGCTCCGGCGGCGAGAGATGAAGATTTTCCGTCGCGACGTGCTTGTACTTGGGCACGCGGCTGTCGCTGCCGTAAAAGACATAGACCAGATTCTTTTCCCGCAGGCTTTCGAGCGCACGCGCGACCGTCCTCTCGTCATAAGCGACTACCGGGTCACGATTCGAGGTCTGGTTGCAGGCGTGCATCAGGGCGTTGAGGGTCAGAGGATAATAGTCCGGCGTCGTCAACTGCTTTTCAATCAGCGAGCCGACGACCCGCACCTCGACCTCATCCAGTAGCTTGGACATGAATCCCCTCTCAGACGGCCCGGCTGTGATTTCGGCTGCTGCGCGGAGCCTCTCCGAACCTGACCACGCGCAGAGCAGCGCCCTAGAGTATTACCCCTCCCGCCCGGATTCAAGCAAGGCCGCAGAGCCCGCCCCGCCCCTCCCTTTTATTGATTGGCAAATAGTCTCAAGCGCGCCCGTCAATGAATGCCGGCCGCGGGAGGCCGCCTTCTCAAACACCCTTATTCGAGCGCGAGGCAAACCGTGAAACGGAGACCGTCGAAGAGCAGCAGGTTAGTCATTTCACTCGGCCTATTTTTCGGCATGTTCTGGGTGGGCGGCCTCAATCCGG
>DASVWH010000108.1:0-2081 GCA_036389715.1 Pyrinomonadaceae bacterium
TCGCCCCCAAAGAGAGCAGGGTTGCGGTCAACGGACCAGCGCATCGGCGGGTAAGAGATTTCGAGGTCCGCGAAGACCCGGTCGTAGAACTCGTATTCGCCAAGCAGCAGCTCATGCACGCGCGCCAGGAACGCGCCCGACTCCGCGCCCTGAATGATGCGATGGTCGTAGGTGCTGCTGATCGTCATGGCCTTGCTGATGCCGAGCTGCGAGAGCGATTCGGGAGCCATGGCCTGGTATTCGGCCGGATATTCAATCGCGCCCGTGGCGATGATGACGCCCTGCCCGGCCATCAATCGCGGCGTCGAAGCGACGGTCCCGATGGTCCCCGGATTGGTCAGAGAAACGGTCGTGCCCTGAAAGTCCGGGATTTGCAGCTTGCCGCCGCGCGCGCGCTTAACGACATCATCGTAGGCTTCGAGGAACTGCGAAAAGCTCATCGCGTTCGCACTCTTGATGTTGGGCACGAGCAGCGTCCGCGAGCCGTCCTTTTTGGCCAGGTCAATGGCGACGCCGAGATTGACGGCCTCGCGGCGGATGCGCGCGGGCGCGCCTTCGACCACTTCAAAGCCGTCGTTGAGCTGCGGAAATTCCGCGAGCGCGCGGACCATGGCCCAGGCGATGAGGTGCGTGTAAGAGACCTTGCTGCGTCCCCTCTCTTGCAGGTACTTGTTGATGATGCGGCGATTTTCGTCGAGCAGCTTGACCGGGATGCGGCGATTGGAGGTCGCGGTCGGGACGGAGAGACTGGCCTCCATGTTCTCGACTATCTTGAGCGCGCCGCCGCGAATCGGCGTCGAATCGGCCGCCGCTGAAGGAGCGGCAATCGCCTGCGGCTGGGCGGGCGCGGGGGCCGTCGCGGGCGAAGCCGCGGCCGGAGCGGTAGCAGCGGCAGCCTGCGCCGCGCTCGAAGCACTGACGGGCGCGGCCGAGCCGTCGCCGTTCGACTGAGCGGGAGAGTCCGCGCGCGCGTTCTCCTCTGATTGTCCGGCAGCGATGGACGGGGCGACGCTCGCGCCGTCGAGCAGCTCGGCGAAATAGGTGCGCCATGATTCGTCAACCAGCGACGGGTCGCTGCGAAAACGGCTCAGCAGGCTCTCGACGTAAGTGGCATTCGCACCGAAGTTTTCCGAGATGAACCGGGAAAGGTCCGCTCCGTTCTGTTGTTCGCTCAAAGTCTTATCACCTCTTGCTGGAAACCGTGGCCCGTGGTGCGATTGGATGATGGGTATCGGCGCGCCGTATCTGCCGCAGCCTGAACACAATAGCCTATCATCTTCGGCCCCGCTTTGCATCTAGTCCGGGGCGGCGGCGCGGGCGCGGCCGGTTTGATTCTACAATACGGAATGCTATGCTGCATGGCGTCACGCAATCAATCGCCGGGCGACCCCTTTATCAAAGGCCAAGATACTGCCTGGCGCTTTGCTCCCCCTCAGCCAAACACTCGAACGATTGAAGGAAGCCGTCATGAAAAACCGCTCATTTCTGATAAAGATAGCCGTCGCCCTGCCGGTTGTTTTCCTGCTCCTGGCGTTCTGGCCCGGCTCTCTACCGACTGCCAGCGCCGCCGACCCGAAAGCCGAGGCGCAGAAGTTTATAGACGAGTTCACGGCCCGCTGGATGGAGCTGCGCTACGCCTATTCGCAGGCCTCCTGGAATTCCAACACCCGGATCGTCGAGGGCGACCAGACGAACGCCAGGGCCGAGAACGCTGCGCTCGAAAGGCTGACCTCATTCACGGGCAGCCGGACGAACATCGAAACCGCGACCGCGCTGCTCAAGCAGAAGGAGAAGCTCGCGCCCCTCCAGGTCAAACAGCTCAACGGCATCCTCTACATGGCGGCCGAGTACCCGGAGATAGCCAAGGACCTGGTCAAGGAGCGCATCGCCGCCGAGACGGCCCAGACCGAAAAGCTCTACGGCTTCGGCTTCAAGATAGACGACAAGCCCGTGACGCCGAACCAGCTGGACGAAATCCTCCGCACCTCGAACGACACGGAGGAGCGCCGCAAGGCATGGCTGGCCTCGAAGGAGGTCGGCAAGACGCTCAAGGACGGGCTGGCCAACCTGCAACGGCTGCG
>DASVWH010000109.1:0-15686 GCA_036389715.1 Pyrinomonadaceae bacterium
GCGCGTGCTCGAACTGCCCGTCAGGGTCGTCGAGCTGATGGCCGCCCAGCCAGAGGTCAGGTTCATCTCTCTGGATCAGGAGACGCTCTCCTTCGGCCACATTTCGCAGACGACCGGCGCGGATGCCGTGCGCAATACCAACGGCGTGACGACCGCTGGCCTCGACGGGACGGGCATCGGCATCGCCATCCTCGATTCCGGCATTGACCAGACCCATAAAGCATTTCTGGATAAAAACAGTCTCTCGCGCATTACCGTCAACAAAGATTTCACAGGAGAGGGCAGGACGGACGACCCCTACGGCCACGGCACTCACGTCGCTTCCATCGCCGCCGGTAACGGCCGCGTCTCCAATGCCGAATATATAGGCATCGCACCCAACGCCAACATCATCAACCTGCGCGTGCTGAATTCGACCGGCTCCGGGCAGGTCTCGGGCGTGCTCAGCGCGCTGGACTGGGTTCTGGCTAATCGCACTCTTTACAATATCCGCGTCGTCAACATGAGCCTTGGCTCTCCGGCCGTCGATTCTTACAGGAATGACCCGGTCTGCCGCGCCGTCCGCCGCTTAGTTGATGCGGGCGTCGTGGTTCTGGCGGCGGCAGGCAACAACGGCAAGGACAGTTTTGGCAATAAGATATACGGACAGATACACTCGCCGGGCAACGAGCCTTCGGCCATTACAGTCGGAGCGGCCAACAGTTACGGGACAGATGGAAGAAGCGATGATGGTGTCGCCACTTACAGCTCTCGCGGCCCGACCCGCAGCGCATCAAAAGACCTCCTCGGCATCAGGCATTTCGATAATTTAATCAAGCCCGACATCGTTGCGCCCGGCAACAAGCTGATTTACGCCGAGGCGGTCAACAACTACCTGGTGCGGCAGAATCCGTCTCTCGATGCGGGCGTGAGCCCCGTTGACAACCGCCGGATGATGTATATGAACGGCACGTCAATGGCCACGCCAGTCGCCGCCGGTGCTGCCGCACTGCTCCTTCAAGTCAACTCTCGCCTGACGCCTAACCTGGTCAAAGCCATCCTGATGTACACGGCACAGCCGCTGGCGGGCTTCAACATGTTCGAGCAGGGAGCCGGGGAGCTTAACCTGGAAGGCGCGGTGCGGGTGGCCAAGCTGGTGCGGACTGATTTGAACTCGTTGACGCCAGTTGGCGCGCCTCTCCTGACTAGTCTGACGCCCCCCATTGCGCAGACGACCATCGCCGGGGAGACCTTCCGCTGGTCCCAGGGCCTGATTCTCAAGTACGACTTTGCGACGGGCCTTGACCTGATTACCAAGTACCAGAAGGTTTACGGGCTCGGCGTCCTGGTCAGCGACGGCGTGCTCGTCAGCGACGGCGTGCTCGTCAGCGACAGAACGATGCTCTCAAGCGGCGTGCTCGTCAGCGACGGTGTGCTGGTCAGCGACGGCGGAGTGATGGGCGAGGGCTTTGTCTTCATGAAATCGGGCGTGCTCGTCAGCGACGGCGTCCTGGTCAGCGACGGCGTGCTGGTCAGCGATGGCGTGCTCGTCAGCGACGGCGCGCTCGGCAGCGACGGCGTCGCACAGGCCATGTCGGCCACCACGAACGGTGATGCCACCGCGTCCATGGAGCTTGAAATAGACACCGGAGTTGACTGTTTAAGCTACTAGCTATGACGTTCGCGGTTTTCTCCCCGCGTTCCATTCACCCGTTAAAACTCAGAAATCTAAGGAGCGACACCATGCCGCAGTTAAGGAAGTTAAAAGAGACCGCAGCACCCACGAGACAATCCCCCCTCGTCGCTGCCCGCTCTTTGACGACGCAACGGCTTACGGATGAGCACAGAGCTGAGGTCCTCGCGTTCCTCGCAGAGCGTCCGCTTCACACAGTGGTAATGAGCGGATTCATTCGTGACAACGGGCTGGAGAGTATTTTCAATCGCGGCACTTTCTACGCCTGCCGCGACGGCCAGGGCCAGATAGTCGGCGTCGCGCTGCTCGGCCACGCGATGTTCGTCGAAGCGCGCAACGAGGAGGCCCTCAAGGCCTTCGCGCAGCTCGCGCAGGGATGCCCGGACGCGCACATGATTATGGGCGAGCAGGACAAGGTCGAGCGTTTCTGGGACTACTACTCGGAGGCGGGCCAGGCGCCGCGCATCTTCTGCCGCGAAGTGCTCTTCGAGCAGCGCTGGCCCATCCAGGCCCTCGAAGCCGTGCCGAACCTGCGTCCCGCGACGCTCGCAGACCTGATGCTCGTGATGCCGGTCCACGCCGCGCTCGCCTATGAGGAGAGCGGCGTCAACCCGCTCGACGCAGACCCGCATGGCTTTCGCCTGCGCTGCGAGCGGCGCATCGAGCAGGGCCGCGTCTGGGTCTGGGTCGAGGACGGGCAGCTCATCTTCAAGGCAGACATCATCTCCGAGACGCCCGAGGTCATTTATCTCGAAGGCGTCTACGTGGATTTGCGCGAGCGCGGGAAGGGCTACGGGCTGCGCTGCATGTCGCAGATGGGCCGCAGCCTGCTGGAGCGCACGGAGTCCATCAGCCTGCTCGTCAATGAAGAGCACCACGGCTCGCTGGCCTTCTTCCAGAAAGCCGGATACAAGCGGCGCGCCTGCTACGACACGATCTTTCTCCAACAGAAGAACTAGGGCCGCGAAGCCCTGCGCGCAGAGTCGAATCGCAGGCCGGGCTGCGGGGCGCGCCGGGCGCACAGAAGAGACGGCTGCACACTCTAAAGACGGCTGCAAACAGTTTGCAGGAGAGGAGCTATGGACAGACAACGTCTGACGAAGCCATACATGTTGCTGATTATCGGCGTCGGCCTGACGGCCTGTCTCTACTCGGCGCTGACACTGCCGACGACGACCCTCGACCTGCGTTTCCTGTTGCTGGCCTTCGTCACCATCACCATTAGCTCGCGTCTCTCGGTCAGGATTCCGCGCATCAGCGGCCACATCTCCGTCTCCGACACCTTCATCTTTCTGACCATCCTGCTCTACGGCGGCGAGGCGGCCATCCTGCTCGCCGCGGCCGAGGCTCTCTGCTCGTCGCTGCGCTTTAGCCAGAAGGCGATTCACATCAAGGCCATGACCATCATCTTCAACTCGATGATGATGGCCTGCTCGACCTTCCTGACCGTGACGGTGATGCACCTGCTTTTCGGCAACATCGTAGACCTGCGCCACGGCGAATTCTCGGCCACCTTCGTCATCGCGCTCTGCGTGATGGCGCTCGTCCAGTACGTCACGAATTCGGGCCTGGCCGCCGTTCACACGGCCTGCAAGACGGACCAATCGGGCTGGAATACCTGGAGCAAGTATTATCTCTGGGCCTCGATCACCTATTTCGCGGGGGCATCGGCCGCCGGTATCACGGCCAAGATTACGGACATCGCGGGCGTCTATGCGCTGATTGCGACCACGCCGATCATCGCCATCGTCTATTTCACCTACCGGACGTATCTCGAAAACATTGATGCGATGGCGGCGGCGGCCAAGGCCGAAGCAGCGGCGGCGGCCAAGGCCGAGGCGGCGGCGCAGCAGGCCGAACAGGCGCGTCGCCACGTCCAAGAGCTTAATCATTACATCGCCGAGCAGGAGCGCATCCGCGAGCAGTATTCACAGATCGAGAAGCTCTCGGCGCTCGGCGAGCTGGCTTCGGGCGTGGCGCATGATTTCAACAATACCCTGGCCGGAATCCTCGGCCGCGCACAACTGCTCCTGACCACCAAAGACCCCGCCAAGATCGAGAGCGGGCTCAAGATCATCATCAAGACGGCGAAGGACGGCGCGAAGACCATCAAGCGGATTCAGGATTTCGCGCGCCAGCGCCGCGACCACGACTTTGAGCCGATAGACACGGGCCAGCTCCTCCTGGATGTCGGCGAGATTACGCGCCCGCGCTGGAAGGACAACGCCGAGGCCGCCAACGTCCACATCAACCTGGACCTCCAGCTGCGCTCCAACGCTCTCATCATGGGCGACGAATCGGAGCTGCGCGAAGTGCTCGTCAACATGGTCTTCAACGCGGTGGACGCGATGCCCGAAGGCGGGACGCTGACGCTCTCGGCCCACGAAGCCAACTCGATGATCGTGCTCTCGGTGATTGATACTGGCACGGGCATGAGCGAGGAGGTGCGCTCGCGCATCTTCGACCCGTTCTTCACGACCAAGGGTAAGACCGGGATGGGCCTCGGGCTGGCGGTCGGTTACGGCATCATCCGGCGGCACGAAGGCACGGTCGAGGTCGAGTCCGAGCCGGGGCGCGGCACGACGTTTCGCATCAAGCTGCCGATAGCCAGGGGAGCGGTCAAGGCCCCGCCGACGGGCGAGCTGCCCGCGCTGGCGGCCGTCAACCCGCAGTTGAAGAAGACCAGAATCCTGGTCGTTGACGACGAGGAGTACGTCCGCGACCTCCTGCGCGACATCCTGGAGAAGGAAGGCTGCCAGGTGGTCGTGGCCGAGGGAGGCCGCGAGGCGCTCTCGCTCTTCGAGCAATCGCAGTTCGACGCCATCTTCACGGATGTCGGGATGCCGGAGATGAGCGGGTGGGAGCTGGCCAGCGCCATTCGTGCGCTCAATAGCAGTATTCCGCTGGCTGTCATCACGGGCTGGGGCGAGGCCGTCGGCTCGAACGAACAGAAGGCGGCACAGGTGGACTGGGTCGTCGCCAAGCCCTTCGATACGCCGCAGATCATAGGAATCGCGCGGGAAGTGTCCCGGCTCCGGGAGGAATCCATTGAACGCGCGGCATCCATCTTCGCAGCCTAAGCCTTATGTTGACGATTTCGAGGAGGGCCGCCGCCACGCTCCGCGCCGCGCCGTCAAACTCGAAGCGCGCATCCGTTTCGGCGCTCCCGGGCCCGGCACGGAGACGGACGCCGGGGCGCAGCTCAGGCCCGAAGTCGTCGCCGAAGCCTGTAACCTGAGCGAGACCGGGCTGGCGATCAAAGTCGCACAGAATCACATCGGCGTGCGCTTTCTCAACGTGGTCGGGCGTAAGCTCCGCATCACGCTTGAGCTGCCGGGCGGGCCCGTCCGGCTTCAGGCCAGGGCGATGTGGTGCAAGTGGCTCTCGCAAGCAGCCCGGAGGGATTACATCATCGGGCTGCGGATAACGGAGATGAGCGACCAGGAATGGGTGCGCATCGTCAGGCACGTGCGCGAGCCGCTCTGAGCTAAACCTTCCGACCTTCAGCCCTGCGCACCGTCCGCCTCTTTATCCGGCGCGGCCTCGTCCGCCGGATTCATTTCCAGCTTGTGCCGCTTGAGCATTCGCAGCAGCGTCGTGCGGTCTATCCCGAGCAGCCGCGCGGCCGCCTGCTTGTTGCCGCCCGTGTGCGCCAGCACGCGAGAGACGTGGCGGCCTTCGAGTTCCGAGAGCGTCAAGACTTCCTCGTCCGGCTGCGGCTGCTGCGCGGTCTTCGGCCCGGCCGCCGCGCTGCCCGTCTCCGTTTTCGAGTTCAGGAAATCGCGGATGCGTTCGGGCAAATCTTCTGGGTGAATAATCTGGTCGCAGAGAGCCGCGGCGCGGACGATGGCGTTTTCCAGCTCGCGGATATTGCCGGGCCAGTCGTAGGCTTCGAGCAGTTGAATGACTTCGCGCGAAAAGCTGGCGGCGCGCCTTGAGGCGGGGCAGTTGCGCTCGGCGAAGCGGCGCGCGAGCGGCAGGATGTCTTCGCGTCGCTCGCGCAGCGGCGGCAGATAGAGCGTCACGGCGTTCAATCTGAAAAAGAGGTCCTGACGAAAACGGCCCTCGCGCATCTCCTTCTCGATGTCGCGGTTGGTGGCGGCGATGACGCGCACGTCAACGTGGTAGGTGTGATTCGAGCCGACGCGGCGAATCTCCCCCTCCTGCAAGGCGCGCAGCAGCTTGACCTGAAAAGCGAGCGAGGTTTCCGTGATTTCGTCCAGAAAGACAGTGCCGCCGTCGGCCTCCTGCCAGAGCCCGCGGCGGTCGCTGCTCGCGCCCGTAAAGGAGCCGCGCACGTGGCCGAAAAGCTCGGACTCGATCAGCTCGGCGGGGATTGCGCCGCAGTTGACCGTCACGAAGGGCTCGGCGGCGCGCAGGCTGCGGCGATGAATGGCGCGCGCGACGACCTCTTTGCCCGTCCCCGATTCGCCCGTGATGAGGACGGGCAGGTTAGTGGCCGCGACTCTCCCGACCAGCTTCATCATCTCGACGAAGGCGGCGCTGCGCCCCACCAGGTCTATATCGGAAGTGTAGACGGGATGCGGCAGCAGCTCTCCCGTAGTCGCGGGCCGCGCACGTTTTTCGATTCCGCGCCGCACGGCCTGCGAGATGTTAAGCACCTCCTCGATGTCGAAGGGCTTCATCAGGTAGTCGTAAGCGCCCGAAGAGGTGGCGTCGAGCGCGCCGACGGCCGAGCCGTGACCCGTCATCATCACTATCTGCGCGTCGGGCTGCTCTTCGGTGAAGCGGCGCAGGACGGCGAAGCCATCCTGGTTGGCACGCCCACGACCGAGCTTGACATCGCAGAAGACCAGCGCCCAGCGGTCTTCCTCCAACATCTCGAAAGCGCGCTCGGCGGATTCGGCCTCGCCCACGTCCCACCCCTCGGAGCGCAGCGCCTCGGCCACGTTGTCGCGGATTAAATCTTCGTCGTCAATTACGAGGGCTTTCATCTTATTCACAATAGCCCGGCGACTTTAAAGCCGACCGTTCGCGCGCGCCCGAAACGGGAGAGCGCCCTTCGGGAAAACTTCGCCGGGACTTGAGATGGAAGTTTAGAGACCTCTTTTTAATCTATCTGCGGGCTCTTCGGCAAGTCTTTCGCGCGGCTCAAAAGGAATTTTTCAGTCAAAACGCAGGCCGCAAAGACCAGGGGCGGCCCGCTGTCGGCCGCCCCTGGTCTTAGTGAGCAATTTGAGAGGGCCGCCAGTGCCCGCCGTGCGCTTAGAACGTCAGGCGCTGGCGGCAGTGCCGGTCGTCGGCTCTGCGGCCTCCGGCTCTTTCGCGCCCGTCCTCCGGTGATAAAGGTCTGCGACGCGCTGTTCGTGATGAGCGATGTCTACCTCTATCTCGTCGAAGATGGCGGCCGTCGCCGGGTCCGTCAGCTGATTGCGCAGGTTGTAGGCATCAACGACGCCCGTTTGCAGATCGCCGAGCGCGCGTTGAAGGATGGCCACGTCGTTGCTCGACTGCAACCAGCTCTTGAGCGTGGCCCAGGCCCCGCTGCCCGCCGCCTGAAAGCTCTCCTTTTCGCCGAGCGCCGCCAGGCGAGCTTCGAGCTTCTCGATATGCGCCTGCTTGGTCTCGCGAATCTCCCTGAAGACGGCGCGCAGCTCGGCGTCGGTCGTCTTCTCGATGTAATGCTCAAAGGCCGTGACGGCGTAACGCTCGCCGCGAATCGCCGTGTTGATGGCATCAACGATTTCGTCCTTGCTCGACCCGCCCCACTCTTGCGCGAGCCGCCACCACTCGGCCTCGCTGCTGCTCTCGACGGGCAGCTCCGTGCCCTTGATGCCGAGCGCCAGGCGGCTGAGGATTGCCGTCGTGAAGATGGCCAGGTCGCCGGGCCTGCGCGAGGTCAGGAGCTGGCCGTCAACCGCCAGGGGCTCGTCAACGAAGTTCGCCCCGGCGTTCTGCATATCCTTGCGAATGGCGCGAAAGCCGGTCGCACGCTTGCCCCGCAAGAGGTCGCCTTCGATCAGGACCTGCGGCCCGTGGCAGACGGCTGCGACGAGCTTGCCCTGCCTGACCGCGTCCTGCACGAAGCGAACGGTCTTCATGTTGGTCCGCATCGTATCGGGGGCCATCCCGCCGGGAATAATGACGGCGTCGAAATCGGCTGCGCGCGCTTCGGTGGTCGTCCCGTCGGGCTTGACGGAGGCTTTACCCTGCTTGCCCGTGTAGGTTTCGTTCATCCGCGAGCCGAGCACCGTCACTTCAGCGCCCGCCTTCTGCAATGCCGTGTAAGGGACCTGAAATTCCGAATCCTCGAAGTTCATCTCGACGAGGATAGCGACTTTCTTCGTCTGATTCTCTGCTGCCATACAAAAATTCTCCTTCAGGCTGGCCGTACGTCGCGCCGGGTTTCCAGGCGCCGCGGGCGGCAATAGACAAGATTTCCGAGTACGATTCCGATGAATTTTCGGCAAGCAGTGTGCCAGCCCGGAGAGAGGGCGCGGGCCCTGGAAAGAGGGGCGCGGGCGCTCTCAGCCGTGGCAAAACTCATACAGTGGGCGGCGCGAGCGTTCGTTTATCCTACTCGGAAGAGGCTTTGAGAGACGAGTGCGCGGTCGTCGCGTCCGTTCTCTCGTTTAAGAGAGAGCGGGCGCATCTGTTCTCTCGTTGACGGGATTAGCTGGTCGGGCGCAGGAGGCCGCGAAAGATGCCCTGGACTCTGACCTGCGAGGCGGGCAGGCGGAAAGGGGCAAGCTGCGAATTGGCCGGGCGCAGCTCGACTTCCGCGCCGTAGCGATAGAGCCGCTTGAGCGTCGCGCGCGTGCCTTCGACGAGGGCGACGACGATCTCGCCGTCGCGTGCCTCCGTGCGGTTCTCGATGAGCGCGATGTCGCCGTCGCAGATGTGCTCGTCAATCATCGAATCGCCCGTCACGCGCAGCGCGTAGACACGCTCCGGGCGGACGCGCCCGAGCAGAAAGCGCGGGACGATGATCGGCTCTGCGTCGGGGACGGCCTCTATCGGCGCACCGGCCGCAATCCGCCCGAGCAGCGGCAGCTCGCAGACGGCATCCGACGGCGTCTCTTCGACCTTGACGGCCAGATTGAAGCTCCCGTCTTCGCCGCGCCGCGAGAGCAGCCCGCGGCTTTCGAGCGCAGCTATGTGCTTGGCGATAGTGGCTTTGGAGGAGACGCCGAAGTGGCGCGCGATCTGCGCGTAGGAAGGCTCATAGCCGTGCCGCTCGATGAAGCGTGTGATGTAGTCCAGAATCTCCTTCTGGCGTTGCGTGCGTGGCAGCATGAGCTTTCTCCGGTTCTCCTTCGGCGGGCACAGCGGCGGCTATAGTCCGGGGGGCGGAAGTTACAGCGCCAGGTGAATATAAGGCGAACGCTCCGACAGCGTCAAGCATTGTGACCGGAAAATCTGTCCGACGTTGCAATCCAGGCTAACGGCGCACGGAGTAGCGCGCGAGCGTGCGCGGGAGGATGCGGACGCCGGGCGGCATTCTCTTGAGGCTGATCCTGTTGCTGCCCGTCAGAATGTCGCGCGCCTTCATTCCGTAGACGGCCTGGTTATCGTCGTTGTCTGGATTAATCACGACGCCCTTCAATTCGATTCCGGCAAAGAGTCCCCTGCTGCGCGAGTAGGAGATAATCCCGGCCTTGAGCGTCGGGCTGGTCGAGGCCCCCGCGACGCGCCCGACCGGACCGGCCGCGATGCTGCCCTCGCCGCCAATCTCCAGCTTCTCGCCCAGGATTCCCTGCAACGCCTCTTCGTTCATAAAGAGCAGCACGAAGTCGGTCGAGGACGCGCCGATTTGCAGGCCGACGCTGGCCCCGCCGAGATTGAAGAAAGCGGGCGCGCTCCAACCGCCCGGCACGCGACGGCTGATGATACCCTGGCCGCCGCGTCCGCCGACGATGAACCCGGCCTTGATGACGTTCGGGAAGACGGCGACGGCCTCCGCACTGTCGAGCAGGTCACGCGGAATGGCTTTGTCCGGCGCACCCATAATCTGCGTAAAGACCCTGGCGGCCCGCTGCGAGCGCGCCGTCGCCTCGTTAATCTTCTTCTGGGAGCGCGGCTGTGCAGACGCCGACGCCGCGCAGAGCAACATTGCGAGGCACAAGACGGAGCCCGCCAAACGCCTGGATACAGACCTCATTCTTCTTCCCTCCTGAACCGCTCAGCCTGCGAGGCCGAGCGTATGCGCGGCAGACGGGGCCGACCCGCTCGCCCGCGCCCGGGTGGAGCGCGCCGCTGCCGTCAAACTATTCACGGCGGCGCGCTCCCTGGTTTGACGAAATAACGGCCAGTCTATCTCTTGGAATAGCGGGCGAGCGTCGCCGGGAAGATACGCACGGCGGCGGGCATCTCCCGCATGTTGCGCTCGCTTTCGAGCACCTGGCTGCCCTTTTTGCCTTCGTAGATGGCCTCGTTGAGATCGTTATCGGGGCTGATGACAGCTCCCTTCAAGGCGATGCCCGCGAAGGCTCCCTTGCTGCGCGAGTAGGAGAGGATGCCTGCGTCGAGCGTGGCGTTGGTCGAAGCGGCTGCCTCGCGTCCGACCGGCCCGGCCGCAACGCTCGCTTCGCCGCCTCTCTCAAACTTATCTTCCATCAATCCCTTGATTCCCGCCTCGTTCATAATCAGCATGATGTAATCGGTCTTCTGCGCGCCGATTTGCAGGCCGACGCTGCCGCCGCCGAGATTGAAGAAAGCGGGCGCGCTCCACCCGCCCGGCACGCGACGACTAATGACGCCCTGCCCGCCGCGTCCGCCGACGATGAACGCGGCTTTGACGACGCCGGGAAAGACCGCGATGGCTTCGGCCTTGTCGAGCAGCTCGCGCGGGATCATCTGCTCCCTGACGCCCATGATCTCGTTGAAGACTTTGGCGGCCGCGCTGGCGTGCCGTTGAGCGTCCTTGGTCCTCTTATTACTGCCGCCCTGGGCCAGCGAAACGGTCGTCGCCAGGCATAACATCAAGGCCAGGCCAAGCGTGCGCGCGATACTCTGTTCAAACGAATGCTTCATTCCTTCTCCTCCTGCTCGGGTTTTCTGTTTATTTTGTGCGTCAACAAAGGACAGGGAGAGCACAGGTCCGTGACGGATGTGCAAGTTAAAGGCAAAGCCTGTTCCTTTGCTGCGGATGGCCGCATCTTACACCCGGAGGCGGGCTAAAGCTAAGCAATTGAGCCCGCGAGAGATTCGGGCGCACGGCGCGAAGCGTCCTCAGGTGATGCAGCGTGCGCGTTTAGCGTACATCAAGCGCGAAGGCAAGAGATTGATTCATTTAATCATTGATTCATTTAGTGATTGAATTATTAAATGAATCAATGATTAAATTATTAAATCACCTCTTTCCTTCCCGGCCTTGGTTCGGGCTCACTGCTGGACGGAGTATTCGGCGATGATGCGCTCGCGTATCTGTGTGGGCGTCAGGCCGCCTCGCTTCTGCAAGTCGTAGGCTTCCAGCGCTTCGCCGACGCAGACGGCGCACTGCGAGGCGTGCGTGTCCTCAAAGCAGCTGTGCAGGCTCTTGTGACCGAGGCTCATGTCGCAGTGGCAATAGCAGGGCAACTGCGCGATTGTTTGCGGAATCTCCCTGACAACCCTGTAAGCCTCGCGCGTCGGGCCGATGAACTGTTCGGGCTGAAGCGTCGGCGGCAGTCCGCCCAGGCTCGCGCTTTCCAGATAACGAGGGACGCGCGCGCGCCGCTGCGCCGTCATCGGGTCAACCTGCGGCACGGGCGTCGCCGCAGACTTCGAGCGCGCCGTTTTCCCGGAATCCACTGCGGACCCGCCCGTCCGCGTCGGCGCTTGCCCCCCGCACGCCGCCAGCAACACGCCCGCACTCAACAGCAGGGCCAAAAATATTTTCGTCTTCATTCGAGCCCTTATCCTTTCGACTTCCGATTATACAGAAGAATTTAGTCATGTAGTCATGTAGTCATTTACTCATCTCATCATTCAGCAATTCAACCGGCACTTCAATGAATCGATGACCGCATGACGAACTGAGTAAATCTCTTGCTCTCTCTTCATTGTCCCATCATGGACATCCTGCTCGGGCGAATCCGCACGAAGAAGTGATACGAGGTCGGATTGTTGCCATAGATGGGGTCAAGCCTCTCGGGCTTTGAATAGAAGGTGACATCACTGCCGAGAGCGATGGAGAATTTCTCCGTCTCCCAGACATCGCGCGCCGCGCCGAAGGTAAAGGCCCCGATGCGAAACGACGGGTGCGGCTCCGTGATGCCGAGCTGCGCGCGCTCCTGGCGACCGAGCAGCTCATTCTTATCCGCCAGCTCAAGCCGCGTGTAGAGATAGTTGCGGCCAGAGAAGTTGAGCGTTGATTCGGCCGTGTAGGCGTTCTGGTTGAAGAGCTGGCCGTCGTGGCTGCCGTGATTGCGGCCCCAGATGAGGGTCGTGGCCCAGTTGCCGCGCTCGAAGCGACGGTTGTAGGCGACAGAGGCCGTGGTCCGCCGCAGGTCTCCGGGCTCAAGGGCTTCGGGGTTTCTCAGGAAACCGTGGCTGACCTGAAAAGACCAGTTATCATTAGGCGCAAACGAGAGCCTGACGGAACGCGAGGTCCAGGGATTGTACTCGAAGTTATAGCGATTCTCGTCGGGCTCGCGCCCGTTAAAGACGGAGCCTTCGAGCTTGAGGCCGCGATAGGTGAAGCCGGTCGAGAAGACGCCGAAGCTGATGTGCGTCGAATCCTGTAGATGATGGGCCAGCGGCGCAGACGGGTTCTCCGATGCCGAGATGCGGTGCATGAAGGCGACGGGGCCAAGCGACGGCTCGCCCGGATAACCGATGTAGGTGAACCAGGTCGCGTGCTCGCCGACGGGCACTGTGTAGGTGGCCGAAAGCTCCATCAGGAGGTCGTGCGGGTGCTGCTTATCAACGAGGGGCTTGCCCTGGTAAGACTCGCCCGTCTGGAAAAGCTGCGGCGAGCCGCCCGGCGAAAGCGAGAAGGGCTCCAGGCTGAACATCCCGCGCAGCTGGAGCGTCCCCGGCCCCAGGCGTCGAAACGCCATCGGCATAATCCAGTTCTGCGATTCGAGCTTGGTGACGCCGCGCGGCCCGCCCTGCGCATTGACGCCGAGCTTCATGTCCCCGTGATAGAAGATCACCCATTTACCGGCGAACTGGCTCCACATGTGCATCGGCGTGGTCGCCGGTTGCCAGGACGAGCCTGACCCCATCTGCCCCATGCTCAAGGTGTTACGAGTGCCCGGCCCGATGCAGACCTCCATCTCTTCGCCCGTCATCAGGACCAGCGAGTGCGGGTCCATCGCCATCGTGGCCATCCCGCCCATGTTCATCCCGGGCATCGAATTTTTCATCCCCGGCGTGGACTCGTTCATCCCTGCCGGTTGACCGCCGCCCGCGCCGCTCGTCATATCCATGCCGCTCATATCGTGCTTATGAGGCTCGACCGGCTGCGGCTGCGACGTGCCAGGCACGGGATTGACGTTCGGGACGGGCGCGGCCTGAAGCGCAGGAACGCCCGGCTGCGGCTGTGCGGCTGCGGGCGGCTGCGCGGAAGACGGCGCTGAAGGGGTCGCGGAAGACGGCGCGGGCATCTGCATCCCGGGCATCTGCATGCCGGGCGTATGCACGTGCGGAGCTGCGGGCGAAGCCTGCGGCGCGGCTGCGGGCGCAGGCTCGGGCGTGCCTGGCGTGGCCTGTGTCTCCGTCCCCTCGGCATCATCTTCGGCGGGCGTAGTTTGTGCGGGCGCTGGCTTATTCCTGCGCGCCGCCGCTTTGGGCTTCGCCTTGGGTTTTGCTTTGGGCTTAGGCTTTGGCTTGTTGCCCGCATCCATGCCGGGCATGTTCTTCATGTCGTGCTTTTCGTGCTGCGCGCGGGCGGGCGGAGCAGCGGCTGTCAAGAGCAGGATGGCGGCCGCCAGCACGCAGTAGACTCGGACACGTAAATAAGAGCCGTAAGTATTAGAGTTAGTCATTATTCCCCTTAAAGATAGTCCTTCGGGTAAGTGGCGGGCCGGAGAATGTAGGCTCTCGGCCGGGCCTGATTAATTACCGATTGTTTGATGGACGTGCGTGTGCGCTTCCAGCCCTGCAAGGAGAGCTGAAGCGACAAAAGGGGAGATCAGATCAGGAAGACGCCGAAGAGTAGATTCCTGCGGCCTGAAACCGCTGGCGGAGAATGCTGCGTCGGGATGAAGAGCCGGACGGGAGCCAGTGCCAGGGCAGCGGGCGGCGTCAGCGAAACGGTTGCCGGGGCGGCCTCTGCGCGTCTGCTCCCGGCCAGCTCGCGCTCCCTGGCGGGCGCCGACGGAAGCTCATTCCGCGAGACGCAATGCCCGCAGCTTTCCGTCTGCCCGTGAAAGGCGGCGGACAGGGCGGCGACGGATTCTGCGGCGTCCCCGTGCATCATCTGGGCGGAGGGCATCGCCTCGTGCTGCGCGACGGAACAATGCGTCTCACCTTCCGGCGCTGCGGCTTCCGCCCGGCAGCAGGAGTGCTCCCCGGCCGGAAGATTGCCGCCCGAATGCGAGCAAAAGGCGACCGCCAGCACACCACTCCACCCGCCCAGGACGAGCGCAAGGAGAGTGATGCCGGTGTATAAGTTCAGTCGCTGCATAATTAACAGAAGCTCTTCTAAGATGCCCCGGAGCGAGTCTCAGTTTACCACGCGGGGGAAATAAAGGAGAAAGGCAATGATAAAGGGAGAGCGCCGGAACCTGAAGCGAGAAAGGATAAACGGAGACCGAGCCGTGATTTAATTCTTACCGGATTCAATTCTCAATTGACGCCCGGAGTCGTCTTAACCGGCTTTGAGTCCTGATTGACGGCTTTGAGCCGCCCGGCTTTCTCCTGGCCGCTTGTCCTCTCGCCCGTTGGCCTCCCGCCCGTGTGTTAAGATGCGCTGACATTTACAGAAGAACAGAAGAGAGGGCCAGCGGGATTGCGACAAGAGGACGAGAGGGAGTGCGCCGAATGGGTCGAGGCTACCTTGCGCGGGATGACGCAGGAGCAGCGCATCGGCCAGCTCTTAATGCCGGATGCGACGGGCGTGCTGGTACACGAAGCGAGCGCGGAGTACTTGCGGCTCGTTGACGCGGTTGAGAAGCTCGGCGTCGGCGGCTTCATCGTCTATAACGGCGACGCGCTGACGACCGCCGCGCTGACCAACCGTTTGCAGCAGCGCGCCCGCGTGCCGCTGCTCTTCGGCTCGGATTTCGAGGGCGGCGTCGGGATGCAGCTGCGCGGCGGGACCAGACTGCCGCGGGCGATGGCCCTGGCCGCGACCGGCGATACGGAGTCTGCCGCTGAAGCGGCCCGCATCACCGCACGCGAAGGACGCGCCATCGGTATTCACGTCAACTTTTACCCCGTGCTCGATGTCAACAACAATCGTGCGAACCCGATTATCAACACGCGCGCCTTCGGCGATATGCCCGAGATAGTCGCCAGGTGGGGCACGGCCTTCATCCGCGCGGCACAGGACGAGGGGCAGTTGGCGACGGCCAAACATTTTCCGGGCCACGGCGATACGGCGCTCGACTCTCACATTCTGCTGCCGACGCTCGACGCTTCGCGCGAGAGATTGGAGCGCATCGAGCTGCCGCCCTTTCGCGCCGCCGTCCAGCGCGGCGTGCGCGGCGTGATGACCGCTCACATAGCCGTGCCCGCGCTCGACACGGACGCGCGGGAGCTGCGCCCGGCGACGTTCTCGCACGCCATCGTCGGTCAACTGCTGCGGGGCGATTTAGGCTTTCGCGGCCTCGTCTTCTCCGACGCTCTCAACATGGGGGCGGTCGCGGATCGCTACGAAGCGGGAGAGGCGGCCGTGCAGGCCGTCGAGGCCGGATGCGATGTCGCGCTCTATCCGGCGGACGTTGAGCGCGCTCATGCGGCGCTCTGCGATGCGGTCGCCGGAGGACGCATCAGCCGCGAGCGAATAGACGAATCCGCGCGGCGTCTGCTTGAAGCAAAGGCCTGGTGCGGCCTTCACCGCGAGCGCAGCGTCTCGCTCGAAGCCGTCTGGGAGAGCGTCGCGAGCCCCGCGCATCTCTCGACG
>DASVWH010000110.1:0-62412 GCA_036389715.1 Pyrinomonadaceae bacterium
GCGCTGCCCGCGACAGGCGGCGCAAGCCCCGTCATCACGACCTCTCTGCCCGCGACCAACGCTATCAACCTCGGGACTAACAACCTGATTCGCGGCCTCAGCGTCGGCAACACGACCGGGGCCGGTATCAGCGGCACGAACTTCGGCGCGCTGTCGGTCCGCGACATGACCATCAACGGCACGGGCCAGGCTCTGAACCTCGGCACGGGCATGGTTGACGTGGCCTTCACTGACCTGGCTTCGACCGATAGCCCGGCGACGGGCGTCAGCCTCTCGGGCCTGAGCGGTATCTTCACGACCGGCACGACCGGCATACAGAATCCGACCGGCGCGGGCATTCAGCTTTCGGGCTCAGACGCGAGCTTCGATTTCGGAGTTACGACCGTCAACGCGGCGGGCGGCGCTGGCGTCAACCTGTCGGGCAATTCCGGCAACATCGCCTTCGGCCAGCTCGACATCGCGCCCGACGCGGGCCAGGGCGGGCTGACCGCTTCGGCCAACACCGGGACGATTGCGACGACCGGCGGCACGATCAGCACTTCGGGCGCAGAGGCCGTACAGATTACAGGCCCCGGTCCACTGAGCCAGACGGGCCTCGACATCACGCTCGACAGCGTCTCGGTCACCGGCGCAGGCAGCGGCATCGTGCTTGCGAACACCTCCGGCATCACTTCCGATACGGCGGGCGGTTTTACCGTCCAGGGCAGCGGAACGACCGCGGGTTCGGGCGGCGTGCTCTCGAACATCGCCAATCGCGGCGCGAGCTTCACGAACGCCAGCCGCATCACGCTCAAGAACATGAGCTTTACCAATGCCGCGACCGTTAACGGCGGCACGTCCGGCGCTCTGGGCACTTGCGGCAGCCTGGTGACGGGCTCCAACACGGCCTGCAACGCTCCCGTTCACATGGAAAACGTCAAGGGCGTGACGCTCGACCGCCTGGCCATCAACGGCAGCGCGCAGCAGGGCATCAACGGGCGCAACGTCACGGACTTCGCGCTGAGCAACAGCACCGTCGCGGGCGTCGGCAACGAGACTGACGAGGACGGCCTGCACTTCTTCAACCTGCTCGGCAACTCTTCCATCACGGCCACGACCGTCAGCGGCTCTTACTCCGACAACGCGAAGATTCGGAACAGCAGCGGGACGCTGGCGCAACTGACGGTCACGAACAGCACCTTCAGCGGCTCGACGCACGGCAGCGGCCTGGCCTTCAGCAATAACGGGACGGCCAGCTCCAAGGTGAGCGTCAGCGGCAGCACCTTCTCAAGCAACTTTTCGGGCGGGCTGCCGACCGTCACGGCCGACACTTCCGCCTTCGAGCTTAACGTGACGGGCAGCACCTTCACGAACAATAACGACGCCATCCAGGTCGCGGCCAGCCAGTCCGCCAACGTCAAGTTCAACATTTCGAACAACGTCAACATCAGCGGCAACTGCGGCGGCGCGATCAATATTTTCCAGGCCAACACCTCGACCGCCTCCTCCCTGCTCCAGGGAACGATTAGCGGCAACACCATCACGCAGGCGTGCGGGCCAGCCGATAGTCTGACCCTTAACGCGACGGGCGCGGGCACGGCTGCCGTCGCCGTGACCAACAACATCATCAACTATGCGGGCACACAGCGCGCACTGAACATCGTCTCGGGCGTCGGCAACGGGAGCCTGGCCGCCACCGTCACGGGCAATACGGTCAACCTGACGACGGCCGATCCGCTGCGCGCCATGCAGGCGCAGTCCGGCACGCTCTCGACCGATACCCGGAAGCTCTGCCTGACTCTTTCGGGCAACACCGTCACACGCGACGGCGCATCGGCGGGCGCGGGAGCAGCCTCCGTCCGCGTGCTTCAAAGAATCAACAACGTCTTCCAGATACAGGGCCTGACGCCCAACCCCTCGACGACGACGGCACAGGTGAGTTCTTATCTGAATTCACAGAACACCTTCAACGCCGCTCCCGTCACGGTTCAGGGCGCGACATCCTCGTTCCAGGTCAATTACACTGCGGGCAATTGTGCGACGCCCGTGGCGAAGCTCGACATGCCCGTAGACGACGGGCGGGGCTTCCTTAGCCGGATGCTCAACCTGCGGCCAGACTTCTCGCAGGACACGGCCCTCAGCGGTCACGCCATTAAGCGGAGCGCCGTGCGTCTCTCCGGCAACACGGCCAGGGAGCCCAACCGGGCTCGGAGCCTAGACGCGAAGGCAAACGAATCCGCGACGACGCTGAGTCCGCGCGGCGTGCTTCCCAACATCACGATGAGCGGCGGCCCCGTCACGGTCAACGTCGGCACTCTGCCCGCGGGCAAGAGCGTCAAGATTACCTTCCTCGTGACCATCAACGACCCGCTGCCCGCCGGGACGAGCCAGGTCTCGAACCAGGGAACGATCTCCGGCGACAATTTCGCGGCGGTCCTGACGGATGACCCGGATGCGGGCGGGGCCAGCGACCCGACCGTCACGCCGCTCTTTATCAAGAACCAGTCGCCGACGGCCAACGCCGGTGCGGACCAGACCGTGGAATGTGGGGGCGGACGGACGAGCGTGACGCTCGACGGGACGGCCTCCGCGGACCCGGACGCGGGCGACACGCTCACCTATTCGTGGGCCGAAGGCTCGACTCCGCTCGGAACCGGCGCGACTCTCAGCGTCGGCCTCGGTCTCGGCTCTCACACCATCACGCTGATGGTCACGGACAGCTTCAGCGCCTCCGCGCAGGACACCGTGACGATCAACGTCTTGGACACCCAAGCGCCGACGATTACGGTCAAAGGTGCGAACCCGCTGCTCGTCGAATGCCATACGGGCTTTACGGACCCCGGCGCGACGGCCTCGGACGGGTGCGCCGGAAGCGTTGCCGTCACCTCCTCCGGGACGGTTGACGTGAACACTCCGGGCACGTACACCATCACCTACTCCGCCACCGACGGCACGCACAATGCCACCGCGACGCGGACCGTCATCGTCCAGGACACGGAGGCTCCTGTCATCACCGTCAACGGCGCAAGCCCGATGACGGTTGAGTGTCATGCGGGCTTTAGCGATCCGGGCGCAACCGCCGCGGACGCATGCGCGGGCACGGTCGCGGTCACGGCCTCCGGCAGCGTTGACGCCGACACGCCGGGGACTTACACCATCACTTACACGGCCGGAGATGGCACGCACACGGCGACCGCCACGCGGACCGTCAACGTCTTGGACACCCGAGCGCCGTCCATCACGCTCAAAGGTGCGACTCCGATGACAATCGAATGTCACACGGGTTTCACCGATCCGGGCGCGACCGCGAGCGATTCCTGTGCGGGAGACCTGACCGCGGCCATCGTCGTCACGGGCAGCGTTAATCCGAACGCGGTTGGGGCCTACACGCTGACTTACACCGTCAGCGACGGCGCGAACTCGGCCACTGCCACGCGGACCGTCAACGTCTTGGATACGGTCGCGCCCTCCATCACACTCAACGGAGCGAACCCCATGACCGTCGAGTGCCATACGGGCTTTACCGATCCGGGAGCGACCGCGAGCGATGATTGCGCGGGCGGCCTTCCCGCGACGGCCAGCGGAAACGTTGACGTGAACACGCCCGGCAGCTACACGATCACCTACACGGCCAGCGACGGGGCGAACACGACGACGAAGACACGCATCGTCAACGTCGTGGACACGACACCGCCCGCGATCAGTTGCCCGGCAAACATCGTCACGGCGGCGGCTCCGGGCTCATGCTCGGCGGTCGTCAACTTCACGGTCGGCGCGAGTGATTCCTGCTCGTCCGCGGTCTCGGTCGTCAGCAATCCGCCTTCGGGCTCGGCCTTCCCCGTAGGCACGACGACGGTCACTTCGACGGCAACCGACGCGAGCGGTAATACGTCCACCTGTACCTTCACCGTGACCGTCACCAATCCCTCGCCGGTCGTGACCATCACCGGCCCGGCGAGCGGCACGCTCTATCCCGTCAACACTCCCGTCAGCTTCACAGGGACGTTTACGGATGCGGGCGGCGGCACGCACACGGCGGACTGGATGTTCGACAGCCTGACGCAGGCCGGGGCCGTCACGGAGCCGAGCGGCTCAACGCCCGGCACGGCCAGCGCGACCCGCAGCTTCACCGCTCCGGGCGTCTACTTCGTCAAGCTGACCGTCACGGATAGCTGCGGCGGAACAGGCACGGCCACGCAGGTCGGCGGCCTCGACGCGATGGTCGTCATCTACGACCCGAACGGCGGGTTCGTCACGGGCGGCGGCTGGATTAACTCGCCGCTCGGCGCTTACCTGGCCAACCCGGCCCTGACCGGCAAGGCCAACTTCGGCTTCGTCTCGAAGTACCAGCACGGGGCTGCGGTCCCGAGCGGGCAGACGGAGTTTCAGTTCAAGGCGGGCAGTCTCAACTTCAGCAGCACCGCTTATGAATGGCTGGTCGTGGCCGGAGCGAGAGCGCAGTACAAGGGCACAGGAAAGATCAACGGCAGCGGCAACTACGGCTTTATGCTGACTGCCATTGACGGCGACATCGGCGGCGGTGGCGGGACGGACAAGTTCCGTATCAAGATATGGGACAAGAACAACGGCGACGCCGTCGTCTACGACAACCAGCCGGGCGCAGGCATTGACGATAATCCGACGACGCAGCTCGGCGGCGGAAGCATCGTCATTCACCCGTAACCCTTCAACTTCAACCTGACCGGAGAGGCGCTGACCAACCGTCAGCGCCTCTTCGCCTTTAACGGCGGCCTCTCGTCAAACGTGGATTCCGCGAACGGTTGCGGGGCCTCTCTTTCGCGGCGTCGGGCCTGGGAATATCGGCGGCGCTAAGGAGAGTCCGGGCAGGAGGGCTCACTTGTCCAGGTACATCTTGGCGGCCATCTTGGCGAGCTTCCACATCTTGCCCCATTCGATGCGGCCGTCGGTCTCGCGCCCCATGAACTTGTCTATCAGCAGCTTGCGAAAGTGCTTGCCTTCGCGCCGGAGCATGAACTCCTTGGCGTAGGGCTTGGCCGTGTCGAAGAAGCTGAACTCGGGGTCCGTGACGATGCCGATGCCTTCGAGCGTCATCAACGCGCGGACGATGTAGGTGAAGTTGGCGGGCAAGCGGAACGGGTACTCGTACATCACCTCGGCCAGGTCGTAGGTCAGCTCCTTGAAGTTGACCTCGCCGAGCTTGAGATTGAGATAGTGCTGGAAGAGCCCTTCGACGACCGGGCGGATGCGCTCCGGGTTGACGCCGGGCTTGAGGAAATCCAGGTCAATCAGGTCCTGCGCCAGGCCCTGCACGTCGCGCCCGACGACGTGAAAGAAAGCGTTAATCATCAGCGATTGAAGGCGCGGCGTAATCTCGCCCGTCATCCCGAAGTCGAAGAAGGCCAGGTGGCCGTTGTCCATCACGAGCAGGTTTCCGGGATGCGGGTCGGCGTGAAAGAAACCGTCTTCGAGCAATTGCTTGAGATACGTCCTGACGAGCAGGCGGTTGACTTTAACGGGTGAGAAGCGGCGCGCGCGCAGGGCATCTATGTCCACGACCTTCGTGCCGCGGATGAATTCCATCGTGATGACGCGCCCGGTGGTGTGCGACCAGTAGATTTTCGGGACGTGGATGACCTGCCACTTCTTGAAGTTTTCGCGGAAGCGGTCGGCGTTGCGCCCCTCCTGCACGTAGTCCATCTCCTGCGCGATGGTCTCGGCAAATTCGCGGAGCATCCCTTCCCAGTCCGCGTTCTCGTTCATCTGCGGGAAGCGGCGCATGAGGCGCGTCAGGCGGCGCAGGACGGCGACATCGAACGCGATTGCCTGGCGCAGCCCCGTCCGTTGAATCTTGACGGCGACCTCTTCGCCCGTCTGGAGCACGGCGCGGTAAACCTGTCCGAGCGAAGCCGCGGCGATGGGCTCCGGGTCAATCTCGGCGTAAGCCTCGCCGAGCTTCCGGCCCAGCTCTGCTTCGAGACGCGCGAAGGCTTCCTCGTTGGGAAAGGCCGGAACCTGGTCCTGGAGCTTGACCAGCTCCTTGACGTAGGAGAGAGGTAGGAGGTCTCCGCGCGTGCCGAGCGATTGCCCGATCTTGATGAAGGTCGGCCCGAGCGCGATGAGGCTCTCTTTGAGCCAGACGGCCTGCTGCTCAAGCCGCTCTTCTTTGCGGCTCGACCCGTGCGCGCCGCGAAAGACCAGCAGGCGCAGCAGGCGGACGAAGCGGTCCAGCATCCGGCGGTCCAGGTTGCGGCTCCACTCCTGGAAGCTGGCCAGGCGGCCGCGCGCCTGCGCCTCTTCGCGCTTGCGCTCCGACATGCGGCGGATGAACTTGTAGCGGATGTCGTAGCTGTCCAGGTAGAGATAGAGCGTCAGGCGGCCGAGGACGAGCCCGATCTTGAGCGCGCGCAGCCAGCCGCGCAGCCCATGCTCTTTAATCATCGCCTGGTCTTCGAGCAGTTGCGTGTCGTGCGCCCCGCCCGGCATGAGCACCAGCGGCTCGTCATGGTCGTAAGGCGACGGCCCGAGACGGCGCACGCGGTCGAGCGCAGTCGCGGACGGCTCCGCCCCGCCGCCGTTTCCTCCGGCGGAAGTGGTCGGGCCCTCGCCCGTGGGCTCCAGTGCCGCTGCCCCGCGTTCTTCTAGACCAGCCATATAGATAGTTTCGAGTTTCGGATGCCGGGTGAGAAAATCATCTCCGTCCTTTAACCCGGCAGTCTCAACTTCCCGGCCCGAGACTCATTAAACGATTGCCGCCCTCCGGTTAAAGAGGCCAGCTTAAATGATTGCCAGCGAACGCCGCACGCCGCCGTGCTCGAAATAGCCGAGGGCCCGGTCGCGGTCATGATTGATCGCCTCTTTCAACTCTTCAATAGAAGCAAACTTCCGTTCGTCGCGCAAGCGATGAAGGAAGCGCACGCGCACGACATCGCCATAGAGGTCGCCGGACCAATTCATCACGTAGGTCTCGACCGAAGGCGCGGCCGAATCGTCTTCAAAGGTCGGGCGCGTCCCGATGTTGGTCACGCTGCGCCGCCAGCAGCCTTCGATCAGCGTCGCCGTGACGTAAACGCCGCCGCGAGGTATGACGCGGTTTTGCGGGCGCAGGTTCGCCGTCGGGAATCCGAGCTGGCGGCCCCGCTCCTGCCCGCGGACGACGCGGCCTTCGACGCCGTAAGGGCGGCCCAGCATTCGGCGCGCGAGATTGACGCGCCCCTCGACCAGCAGTTGGCGAATCATCGTCGAGCTGATGCGTTGCCCCCTGAGACGCACCTCCGGCACTTCTGCGGCGTGAAAGCCGAGCCGCTCGCTCGCAGCCTTCAAGAGCTCTATGTTGCCCTCGCGATTATGCCCGAAGGCGAAGCCGCGGCCCAGGTAGACCTCGGCCGCATGAAGCCGCTCGCGCACCACTTCGCGCAGGAAATCCTCTGCCCGAACGTCGGCAAACTCCTGCGTAAAACGGATGACGATTGCCTGCTCGATGCCGAGCACGCCGAGGGCTTCGAGCTTCTGGTCGAAGGTCTGGAGCAGCGGCGGCGCGGATTCCTGATACAGCACGGCGCGCGGGTGGGGGTCGAAGGTAATCACGGTCGGGACGGCCCCGAGGGCGCGCGCCCGCTCGACGACCGTGCGCATAATCAGTTGATGGCCGAGATGCAGGCCGTCAAAGACGCCCAGCGTCAGGACCGTCGGCCGTGCAATCTCCGCATTATCGGTTCCATGAAATAAGCGCATAGAAGATTAACGAGTGATGAGTGATGAGTGATGAGTGATGAGTAAAAGCGTTCGTCTTATCACTCACCACTCATTACTCATCACTCATCACTTATTTCCAGTCCGTCGTAAGCGAACCGGACGCCGCGCGGGAGCAGGGGCGTGTCACGCTCGTGTTTGAAATCATGCGCGAGGTGCGTCAGGTATGCGCGGCGCGGCTTCAACTCGGCGATATATTCGAGCGCGCGGTCGAGCCAGAGATGCGTCGGATGTTCGCGGAAGCGCAGGCAATCGAGCACGAGCACGTCCAGGCCGCCGAGCGCCTTCATGGTCGCGGCCGGAATCTCGCTCAGGTCCGTGGCGTAGGCAAAATCGTTGAAGCGATAGGCGATGACCGGCAGCCGCCCATGCGTCACTTCGAGCGGCGTGACCTGCAAATCCCTGCCCAGGCAGAAGGCCGCGCCCGGCTCGACCGTGTGCGCGACGACCTGCGGCAGGCCGCCGCCGAAGTGCGTCGGCTCGAAGATGTACTGAAAAATCCGGCGGATGTCTTTCCAGGCCCGCTCGTTGGCGTAAACCCCGAGCGAGCCGTGGCGGAAGTTGAGCGGGCGAATATCGTCCAGGCCGAAGATGTGATCGGCGTGACAGTGCGTGACCAGAATGGCGTCGAGCCACTTGAGCTGTTGGCGCAGGGCCTGCTGGCGGAAATCCGAAGAAGTGTCAACGAGGACGGTCTGCCCGCCGTGCTCGATTAAGACCGAAACGCGCAGCCGCTTATCGCGCGGGTCCGGGGACGTACAGGTCTCACATTCGCACCCGATGGAAGGCACTCCCGTTGATGTCCCCGTCCCGAGAAAAGTCAGCTTCATCTGGTCAATAGTCAATGGTCAATAATCAATGGCCGGAAGAGAAAAGCGGTTCTGCTATTGACCATTGACCGTTGACCGTTCGGGAGTCTTCATCTGCCGCCGATGATGTCCCTGCCGGTCAGGCCGCGCGGGCTTTTGGGCTGCGGCGCGCTGGTCAGAGAGACGTACTGCATGCGGAGGTCCGTCAAGAGACCTTCAAAGATTTGGCGCTCCTGTGCCGAGATATTGCCGCGCGTCTTCTCCTGCAACATGCCGAGCACGTCTATCCAGTGCTTGGCGAGCTGTAGGTCAACGCTGCGCTGGCCCGTCGCCGGATGCTCCATCATGCCGAGAGAGGCGGCGGCGTTCGAGGCGATGGACATCAGAAAGTTGATGAAGCTCGCAGGGTCTTCCGCGCCCGGTATCTCTTCCCCGCCGTATTCGTCTTCGGGTAAATCGTCGGGCCGCGCGCTCTCTGCCGCCGCGGCCTCTTCCGACGGGCGGCCGGACTGCTCGACCGTTGCGGGAGAAGCAGAAGCAGCGGCCGGTGCGACGCTCCCGGGGCGCTCGGTCTCCGAAGACGGGGCGGCGGTGGCGGCGCTCTCGGCGGCAGCGGGCGCAGCAGACGCATCCTCCGACCTCCCGGCGGCCGTAGCTGCCGGGGCATCCTCCGTGCGCTCGATGTCGCGCGGCGTCCCGTCAGGATTAAATAGACGACGGTCTGTGACCTTAAAAACTGGCTGTTCTTCGCTCATCTGGATTCCCTGTCGCACGCCACCCCGCTTGAGGCAAGCATGGGCAAAGCGCGTCCGCATCTTTCTGGAATATTAATTCTGGTCAAACGATGGTAGCACCTCGCCGCATGGCCCCGCAAGAAAGCAGTCTGCGGTCTCTAGGGCCGGGCTCTCGACGCCGGAGCCGGAAAGCCCCGAGACCCGGCTTGGAACATCGGGCTTCAGGCTTTAGACTTGAGGCTTGAGAGAATCGCAGACGGAAATACCGGAATCTGAACCTGAAAATTGAAACTCAAAAGAAACCATGCCTGCTACATTCGCCGATCTGGTCGAGCTGATGGCCCGCCTGCGTTCCCCGGAAGGCTGCCCCTGGGATCGTGAACAGACTTATGAAACGCTCGCGCCGATGCTCTTGGAAGAGGCTTACGAGGCGTTCGAGGCCGTCGAGGACGCGCGCGAGGGCCGCCCCTCGGAGTTGAGAGACGAGCTCGGCGACCTGCTCTTTCAGATAGTCTTCTATGCGCAGGTGGCCAGCGAGCGCGGCGAGTTCTCCATCGCCGACGTGACCGAAGCCATTCATACGAAGATGGTGCGCCGTCACCCGCACGTCTTTGCCGGAGAGCAGGCCGAAGACGCGGCGGAAGTCCTGCGTAACTGGGAGGCCATCAAGGCCGAGGAGAAACGCGCCGCCGGTCAGGACGCGCGCGAGCAGGATTCATCGCTGCTCGACGGCGTCTCGACGAAAGCGCCCGCGCTGATGGAAGCGCACCAGCTTGCGACCAAGGCGGCGCGCGTCGGCTTCGACTGGCAGCGCCTCGAAGACATCTTCGACAAGCTGCACGAAGAGATAGAGGAGCTGCACGCGGCCATTAGCCGCCACGCGGCTTCGGAGGAAGAAGCCGACAGGGCAAGCGTCCGCGAAGAGCTGGGCGACCTGCTGTTCGCCGTCACGAACATCGCGCGCCACCTCCAGGTCGAGCCCGAAGCCGCCCTCAAATCAACCAATCGCAAGTTCCGCCGTCGCTTTCGTCACATCGAGCAAGGTCTCACGGCACGCGGTCGAAGCCTCGACGCGGCCACCCTCGCAGAGATGGAAGAACTCTGGCAGGAAGCAAAAAAGCAGTGACAGGCGTCCCCCGTCCAGTGCTAAAATAGCGGGCGCATTCGTGCCCGTCTTTTCGATTATCACCCATAACTATTTGATCGTTCCGCGGAGGTTTTGAGAGATGGCAATGATTCAATTCGTCGGCAATTACGACGATCTTTCGACAGATAGAGGTTTCCAGTTCAAGTTCCATTGCGACAAGTGCGGCAACGGCTTCATGTCGCGTTTTCAGCCCTCGACGATCGGCACTGCCGGCTCTTTGCTGCGCGCGGCCGGAAGCCTTTTCGGCGGGTGGGCCAGCTCCGCGGGCGATTCAGCCTACGAGGTCCAGCGCGCCGTCGGCGGCAAGGCGCACGACGAAGCGCTCCTCAAAGCCGTGCAGGAGGGCAAGGAGCATTTTCATCAATGCTCGCGCTGCGGCAGGTGGGTCTGCCCGGAAGTCTGCTGGAACGCACAGGCCGGGCAGTGCGAAGAGTGCGCGCCGGATTATCAGGAAGAGCTGGCTTCGGCTCACGCACAGGCCAAGGCCGACGCGACGCGCCAGCAGCTGCATGAAAAGGCCAGCCAGACCGACTACGTTTCCAAGATAGACATGAGCGCGGGTTCCGTCGCCAGGGCCCCTGCGCCGCCCGCGCCCCAGGCGAGCGCGCCCGCCGCGAAGGCCAGTTGCTCTTCCTGCGGGGCAAGCGTCGGCAAGGCCAAGTTCTGCCCGGAATGCGGGACGCCGACACAGCCGCCGCGGCTGGTCTGCACGGGCTGCGGTCATGAACCCGAAAGCCCGACCAAGTTCTGCCCGGAGTGCGGCGCAAAGATGCCGCTCATCGGTTAATCGAACTCTGCGTCAGCATAGAAAAGCGTCCCGGCAGAGAGCAGGAAAAGCCTCTCCGCCGGGACGCCTCATTTTGGTTAGCGTCAGGGCCGCCCGCGCACGGCCCTTCGCGGTCCGGCGATGACGCGAAATGCGAAAAGAAGCGAAGGGTTTGGCCATCCGGTCAAGCCCTTCGCTTCTATGTTTGTCAGACAGGATTTGCCCTGCCCGTTAGTCGTTGAGCCGGATGGAGTTCAGCACGTTGCTGAAGACTCCGCGATAGCTGCCGAACTCCTGCTGCGGAGCGACGCCGATCATGTAGAAGAGATCGCCGTTGCGCAGCAGGGTCGTGTAGATGATGATGCTTTCGGGTCGGCCCGTCGCCTCGTTGGTGTTCGAGAAGGTGCTGGCCAGCGCATTGTGACGGTCAATCGTGCCGCGCTGGTAACCGCCCTGCTGGCGTAAACCCCCTCCGCCCTGGACCAGCGAGCTGATGAAGGCATCCGTCGCCTGTCGCAGATTCCCGCCCTGGCTGCGGCTCACGCCGACGTTGACGCCGTGCGTAAAAACAGCCTGGCCCTGGGCCTGCCCGTATGCGCCTTCGGGAGCAAACCAGATGGAGTTGCCGCCCGCCAATTCGCGCCAGTTATCGGGATAGCTCAACTGGAACGCATTGCCCGCAGTGTAAGTCCGATAGCGCGTCGAAGGATAAGCGACGCGCCCGCTGATGGGAGCATCGTTCGGGTAATTCCCGCCGCGATTGTCCTGCGGGTACTGCTGGCCGCCACCGCCGCCGCGCGCGATTTCAGCCATCGAAGGAGCGCGGCCCATCCCGCGCAGGCGCTGTTGAATGCTGGCGAACTCGCGCGTGTCCTGCTGCCCGCCATTGACGCGCAGCATCGCCGCTTCCTGGTTGATGCGCTCATAGCGATTGGCCGGGTTCGGGTGATCGCTCAGGAACTCGGGCCCGCCGCCGCCGCCCTGCTGCTGGATGGTCCTGAACATGTTGGCCAACTCGCGCGGGTCATATCCTGCGCGCGCCATAATCTGTGCGCCGAGCACGTCGGCCTCCGTCTCGTACTCGCGGCTGAACTTGAGAAAGTAAGTGCCGACCGCGGCCTGCCCGATCTGTCCGACCGCGGGGCCGCCCAGGATAGCACCGGCGATGCCCGCGACGCCCGCGAGGATGGAATACTTCTGCGCCTTGGTGGCCTGCGCCGTGCCGTGACGCAACGCGACGTGGCTGATCTCGTGCGCCATCACGCCCGCCATCTCGCCTTCGGTGCGCGCCGCCTCGATCATTCCGCGATTAACGAACATCGGCCCGCCCGGCAGGGCGAAGGCGTTGATGTCGCGTGCGTTAACTACTTCAAAAGTGTATCTAAATTCGGGATGCTGAAACTCGCCCGGAATCGAAGCGACCAGGCGCTGCCCGACACGTTCGACATAATTCTGCACATACTGGTCGCGTAAGATCGGAAACTGCCGCTCGGCTTCGACCTTGGCCTGTTGCCCGGCCTGAACGTCGTCCGTAACTTTGTACCTGTTGCTGTGATAACTGATCCTGGTCTGCGCCAGTGCCGACAGCGGCATGGCAAAGATTGCCAGAGCCATCAGCCAGACCGCAAAATATTGCGTGCGGCGATAAATGCTGGTTCTCATTTTCTCCCCTCCTCTGGAGGCGCTCGGGCCGTTGAAGGCTCGGCGCACTCTTTCTGTGCAAGCTAAAAAGAGCGGCGCGCTCTCTTGTTCATCGAGGGCACGCCGCTCCTTCTGCAAAGCTCTGCTTCTCCCCCGAGACTACCTTAAAACTATCGCAACTTTTACGCGCAGGGGGAGAGAGCGCGTTTATCTCTGCCGGATTTGAGACCGGCCGCATCGGTCAGGCGACTTAGGGCTCGTCCGGCTCTGTTTTGATGAAGCGAGCGACTGCGGGGTTGGCCTTCATGTTTTAATAGCGACGGCGCAACCTCCGCCTGTTAGCCCTGCGCAAAGGGTAGCTTCGCCTATTTACGTTACGATTTTGTTCTAATTTGTTTACCTCATCGTCATACTTTACGCTCGTCCCGTCGGGCGGGCGCGGAATCGAAACGACGACGAAGGGCGAAGTCAGCACGTCCGCGACGACTTCACCGGCTTTCGGGCTCTGTTCGCTGACGCGCACGACGAGCGTTGAGCCCTCGCGGCGAAGGCCCGCAATCGAGATGCCGTAGCCGCCCGTCGGCTTGCGCCCCTGGTAGGCGATCAGCACGGCGTGGGTGCTGAAGCTGACCTCGGGAGCCGGACGATTGTTCGCCAGCGTTCGCCAACGGTCCTGCCACTCGCTCTCCGTTGTAATCAGTTCGAGTGAGCGCGCCTGCTGCTGCTGCCCGCCGCCGAAAGCTCCCGTCGCCAGGACGGAGAAATCTATCGCCGCCGCATCAACGGTCTCGGTCATAGGCGCGGCGGCGGACGGCGCATCCTGTCCGAGCATCGCCAGCCGAATGAGCTTGACCGGCGGCATCCCGTAACTGAGCAGCCGGTCGTGAAACTCTCCGAGCCTGAAGGCATCACCCATGCGCCTTTTCCATTCCTCACGCAGCTGCAAAATCTGCATCTTGCCGAGCGTGTAGACCAGGTAGGTCGGGTCTTGCGTGCCGCGCCGCGCTTCGCGCTCGGCGTTGACGCGCTCCTGGTAACCCTCGCGCATGAAGAACTCTACGCCCTCCGGGTAGCTCATCCCCTGCGTGTGCAGGCGCAGCCCGACCAGGTAGCGGCACAACCGCAGCAGCGCCATATTTAATTGCGTCAGGCGCAGGCTGGGGTTGTTGCCGCCGAACCCCTCGTCGAGCATCATCTGCTCGCAGTAGTGCGCCCAGCCTTCGACGAAGCTCGCGGAGCCGAGCGCCGTCCTGACGCGCGAGCGCTGCTGCTTCAGGGCCAGAAACTGGTAGTAGTGACCAGGATAGACTTCGTGTATCGAGATGACGGGCAGCGCGTAACGATTATAGAAGCTCAGATGGTCTTCCACGCGCTGTGCATCCCACTGCGGATCGGGCGGCGTGACGTAATAATAGGCTTCGGTCGCAACGCGCTCGAAGACGCCCGGCGGGTCCATTGAGGCGAAGCTCGTCGAGCGCGCATATTCGGGAGTCTCGGCAACGCTCAGGTCCTCGCGCGCGGGCGGCGTCAGAATATTTTGAGTGCGGACAAAGGCGCGGATGCGATCAAGCTCGGCGCGGGTTTCTCCGACAAGCCCGTCGGCGGCCGGATGCTCGCGCGCCAGGCTGCGCAGCGCGGCGCGCACGCCCTTGCCCGGCGCGACCTCTTCGGCCAGGGCGCGCATCTGGTCCTGCGTGCGGCGCAGCTCCCTTTCGCCCTCGGCGATCAATTGCGCCAGCGGTGTCTCCACCATCTCGTCGTAGAGCAGCTTGCGGCGATAGTTTTCCGCACCGATCTGAAAGCTGCCGGTCGAGCGCGCCAGGAGGTCTCGCTCCAGCCAGTCGGCGAACGAGATAAGGACGCCGACGACGTTGCGGTTCGCCGTCTCGAACTCGGCACGGCGCGCGGCGCTTAAGTTCCCGCCGCCCGCGCGCTCGACCATCTGCGGCACGACGCGCGTGAAGTAATCAACGCTGCCGCGAACCTGCCGGATGGCCGTCTCGGTGTAGATGCGCGGCGGCGTCTGTAAATTCTCACGCGCTTCGTTGAGCAGCCGGACGACCTCGCGCTCGCGCGCCAGCAGGGCGCTCAGACGCTGTTCGAGCGGCGCATAATTGCGCTTGAGGATATTGTCAATCCCGGCGGCGGCGAGACGGTTATAGACGTTCGGGTCGCGCTCCCACATCCGTATCTCTTCGAGGTCGAGGAGCTGCCCGCGCGCGTGCGAGATGAGCATCAGGTAATCGTAGCGAGCATCGTCGGGAAGCACTGCCGGGTTGATGCGGACGAGCGCGCCGACGCTGGCGCGCAAGCGCCGGACTTCGCGCGCGACCGCCTCGCGGCTGCGGGATTCGAGCCGCGCGTCATACTCGTGCAAGCCCTGCGCGGTCGCCTCCGTCGGGTTAAAGGCGTAGTAGCCGCGCAGGTATTCGTCCGCTATCTGGTTGAAGCGTGCCGTCACGTTGCTCGCACCGGCACGCGCCGGGACGGGGCCGCGACGCACGCGCCGCCGCTGTGCCTCTGCACGCGGCAACGGCAGGAGCCCGCACGAGAGAACCGCGAGCGCAATCAGCAGGACGGGAAGTTTCCTTTTCATCAATCCAGAGGCTCTTTTCATCAATCCAGAGGGTCTTTCCGAAGAGAGACGACGACCAACAGTATCTTTATTTTGAGCGGCGATAAGTACGCGGGAGAGATTAACACAGAAGTCGCCGGGCGAGGCGGGCTACTTTTGTGCGCGGGGGTCAATGTGGTTGTTGAGCCAGCGCGTCGCATCGTCGAGCGGCACGATGTGATGCTCCTGGCCCTTCCAGACGCGGATCATCGAGATGATGAGGAAGACGGTCGCCGCGCCCCAGAACAGCTTTCCGCCGGTATTGTTGCCCGTGATATTCGACACCAGATTCAGGAAGAGCGAGAAGGCGACGGCAAACAGTTGCAGCGCCATTCCCTGCGCGGCGTGAAAGCGGACGCGCGGCTCGCTGCGCGGAACCATCAGAAGCTCTATCAAAGCCGCCGCCATCCCCAGGTGGAACGGAACATAAGGCAGAATCAGCGCGAGCTGTTCCGGCAGGCCGATGCCCGCCACGGTTCTCTTGGAAGAAGGCGCGGACTTGGCCGACGGCGTGTCGGCCGGTGCGTGCGGGGCCGGGGGCGGATAGGTCGGCGGCACGAAGATGGACGGGTACGATTGGGAAATCGAATCGTCGTAGCGCCTTGTCGGGGCTTCGGCGTTCCAGGGCTCTTCGGCCGCAGCCGTTTCGGTTTCGGGCTCGGCCAGGCGCGACGCGCCCCAGACCTCTTCGGCCCGGCGCGCCTGCTCCGCGTCGAGAGGGTTCGTGTCGTACTTGGTCTTCTTCTCTTTGGCCACCATTAACACTCTTTACGAAATAGAATCGCGCGGTGTTTCAAAGCGTTCGTGTTTCAAAGCGTCCTCAGCCGTCTTCGACCCCATACTCGATCATCTCCCACTGGCCGTCCGGCTCCGAGATGCGAAAGGCCCGCAACTGCTCGCCCGCCGGGCCGAGCCCGATGATAAAATAGATTGCCGAAGGATAATAAGCGAGCCGCATGTCCGTCACGGACGGGACGGGCTCGCTCGAACGCGGGTGCGAATGATAGATGCCAAGCAGCCGCTCGCCGCGTTCGCGCATGCTGCGCTGGGCGGCGAAGAGGTCTTCGGGCCGCGCTTCGTACCCAACGAGCGGGTCGGCGGCGACGTTGCGCAGGCGGTAGATGTTGCGCGCCCTGCCGTCGCCCTCGCCGCCAATCAGCCCGCAGCACTCCTCCGGGTTCATCTCCCGCGCGTGCCCGTACATCTCTTCAACCTGCGCGCGTAGAAGAACTATCATGCTTTACCTGCCAGGGCCTTCTTGATTCTCCGCGAAGGCCGCAAACAGCCGCGCCGCCTGCCGCACATCTATGCTTCGGCGGCGCGCGACTGCGACTGGCCGCCTCCGGCCGCGGCCTCTTTAATCAGGCTCCTGCCGATGACGAGACGCTGAATCTGGTTCGTCCCTTCGTAAATCTGCGTGATCTTGGCGTCGCGCATATACTTCTCAATCGGGTAATCCTTGCAGTAGCCGTAGCCGCCGAAAAGCTGCACGGCGTCGGTCGTCACGCTCATCGCCACGTCGGTCGCAAAGACCTTGCCCATCGCCGCCATCTTCGAGACGTTCTTCGCGCCCGCGTCAATGGCGCGCGCCGAAGCATAGACGAGCTGGCGCGCCGCCTCGACCTTCGTCGCCATGTCGGCCAGCATCCACTGAATGCCCTGGAAGGAGGCGACGGATTGGCCGAACTGCTCGCGCTTCATGGTGTATTCGACGGCCAGGTCGAGCGCGCCGTGGGCCAGTCCGAGAGCCTGCGCCGCGACGCCCGGACGCGCCAGGTCGAGCGTCATCATCGCGTGCTTGAAGCCGTAGCCCTCTTTTCCGCCGAGCAGGTTCTCTTCTGGAACCTGGCAATCGCGGAAATGCAGCTCATGGACGGGCACGCAGCGGATGCCCATCAGGTCTTCCTTCTTGCCGATCTCGAAGCCGGGCGTTCCCTTCTCGACGAGCAGCGCCGAGACGCCGCGCCCGCCCCTGTCCGGGTTGGTCGAGCAGAAGATGGAATAGAGCGACGCCGCGTTGCCGTTCGTGTTCCACTTCTTATCGCCGTTGAGGACGTAGAAGCCGTCGCGCTTCTCTGCGCGGGCCTTGAGGCCGCCCGCGTCCGAGCCCGCGGCCTTCTCCGAGAGGCCAAACGCCATCAGGGTCTTGCCCTGCGCGATGTCGGGCAGGTACTTCTGCTTCTGCTCTTCGGTCCCGCCGACGATGATCGGGAACGACGCCAACGCGTTGACGGCGTAGGTCACGCCGACGCCGCCGCAAGCCTTCGACAGCTCCTCGACGACGATGCAGAGGTTCATCACACCGCCGCCGCGCCCGCCATACTCCTTCGGAATCCAGACGCCCATCAGCCCCGCGTCCTGCAACGCGCGCACGACCGACCAGGGATACTCGGCCGTCCGGTCCAGCTCGGCCGCGACGGGCCGCACGAATTTGTCCGCAATCTCGCGCGCCAGTGCGCGATATTCAAGGTTCTCTTTCGTCAGTAATTCATCCACGTTTTAAGGTCTCCTCATCAGCTTTAACTATCGAGCCATTATCGTCTGCCGAGCTCGTTCTTCACAACCTTGCCGCCCTTCATGACGAAGCGCACGTGTTCAAGCTCGGCGCTGTCTTTGAGCGGATCGCCCTCGACGGCGACCAGGTCGGCCAGCTTGCCCGCTTCGAGAGAGCCCAGCACGGAGTCCGCGCCGAGCAGGGTGGCGGCATTGATGGTCGCCGCGCGAATAATCTCCAGGGGCGACATCCCGGCCTCGCTGTAAGCGCGAAACATCAGGAGGCTGGCCTGCCCGCGCGTCCTGCCCGCCATCATGTAGTACATATCGGAGCCGGCCGCGATGGGCACGCCCGCCTTGATGGCCCGGCGCAAACGATCACGGCTGCCTGCGACCAGGCGCTTGACGGATTCCTCCCGCTGCTTCAACTGTTCCGGCCCGGGGTTGCGCGGCCTGACGAAAATATCCAGGTAAGCATCAACCGGCCCGTCCGTCGGGACGAGGTAAATCTTCTTCTCGGCCATCATCCTGAGCACTTCGTCCGAGACGGTGTAAGCGTGTTCGATTGAATCCACTCCGGCCTCGGCAGCGATGCGCGCAGACATGTCGTCGGTCGCGTGCGCGGCCACCCTGCGCCGTACCCTGTGGGCTTCCTCGACGATGACCTTCATCTCTTCGAGCGAGAGCACGCGGAGGTCCGTATTGACGATCACCTTGATACAGTTGGCCCCGTCGTAGATGGCCTGGCGGACGGCGCGGCGCGCTTCCTCGACGCCGTTAATGACGACGTATTCCTGTTCGATGATCTTCTGCGTCTCGCCCTGAAGGCCGCCGAACTGCCCGCCCGCCGCCGAGAGAGCGCGGCTCGAAACGATCATCCGCGGCCCCGTGAGCCACCCTGCGTTGATCGCGTCGCGCAGGGCAATGTCACCGTTGACGCCGGAGTTGCCCAGGTCGCGCACCGTCGTGATTCCGGCCTCCAGGTCCTCGCGCCCCATCTTGACGCCGAGCAGCGCGCGCCTGGCCGTGCTCATCTGCGTGACGGTCAGAATCATGTTCGGCTCGTCGGAGCCGACCGCGCCGTCATAGTTCATCAAGAGATGCGTGTGCGCGTCAATCAAGCCCGGCAGCACGGTCGCGCCGCCGAGGTCAATCACTTGCGCGCCCGCCGGAATCGCCAGCTTCGAGCCGACGGCCGTGATGCGGCTGCCCTCAATCAGGATGACGGCATCCGTGATGACGTTCCCGCTCTTCACGTCGAGCATCTTCGCGGCGCGGATGGCGATGCGGCCGGGCCCCTGAGGACCGGGAGCGGTCTGTGCCGGGGCGGCGCGGGGCAACGAGAGGGCTAATAACAGGAGCAGAAATGCGCTCTGACGTGCGGCTTTGATCTTCATGGTGAAACTATCTCCTCATTGTCGCTTGAACGGGCTGCGTCCGGCAGGCGAAGCAGGCTTTTCAAGCTCTCGACGAAATTGTAAGAGCTGGAACCCTGAGAGACACGCGGGCGCAAAGAAGAAGTTTCAAATAAAGCCGCGGGCAGCACGCTTGCCCTCCGTTGCGTTTGCCTAGTCTTTGACAACCCTGAGCTTCAATTCCGCCAACTGCGCCGGGTCAACTTCGCCCGGCGCTTCGATCATCAGGTCGGCCGCCGAAGCCGTCTTCGGGAAAGCCATCAGGTCGCGGATGTTCTCTATCCCGGTCAGGGCCATCAGCAGGCGTTCGATGCCGGAAGCGATTCCGCCGTGCGGCGGCGTCCCGTATTCGAGCGCGTCGAGGAAAAAGCCGAAGCGCGCGCGGGCCATTTCCGGCGTCATCCCGAGGGCCTTGAAAATCAGGGACTGCACGTCGCCGCGATGGATGCGAATCGAGCCGCCCGCGGCCTCGACGCCGTTGACCACCGCATCATAAGCCTTGGCGCGCAGCCCGCCGAAGAGGTGCGTCTCGCCCTCTTCGACCGCACGCCTCAGGAGCGGCAGGTCTTCATCGAGCGGCGAAGTGAAGGGGTGATGCATCGCGTAATAACGATCATCCTCCTCGTGATACTCGAACATCGGGAATTCCGTCACCCAGAGCGGCGCGTAGACGTTCTCTGGAATCAGCTTTTCGCGGCGCGCGATTTCGTTGCGCAGCGCGCCGAGGCTCGCCGCCACAGTCTTCGGCTTACCTGCGACGATCAGCACGGCGTCTCCCTTCAAGGCCCCGCTCGTCCCGGCGATGCGCAGGATGGTCTCCTGGCCCAGCGCCTTGAGCAGCGAAGAGGCCGTTTCATCGCCGAGCTTTATCCAGCCGAGCGCGCCCGCCCCGTAACGCTTAACGAAAGCCTGCAATTCGTCGAGCGCCTTGCGTGAAAGCAGCGCGCCGCCCGGCGCGATTATGCACTTGATCTCGCCGCCCGTCGCAAGCGTCTCGGCGAAGGGCGCGAAGGTCGTCCCGGCGAGCGCGGGCGAGAGGTCTTGCAGCTCCAGGCCAAAGCGCAGGTCCGGCTTGTCGCTGCCGAAGCGGCGCATCGCTTCGGCATAGGAGAGACGCGGGAAAGGCACGGGCAGCTCGACGCCCCGGAGCCGGAAAACGCGCGCGAAGAGTCCTTCGATCAGCGCGTAGACCTGCTCGGGCGTGGCAAAGCTCAGCTCTACGTCGAGCTGCGTGAACTCGGGCTGGCGGTCGGCTCGCAGGTCCTCGTCACGAAAGCAGCGCGCAATCTGGTAATACTTGTCGAGCCCGGCGATCATGCAGAGCTGCTTGAAGAGCTGCGGCGATTGCGGCAGCGCGAAGAACTTGCCGGGCTGAATCCGCGAGGGCACGATGTAGTCGCGCGCGCCCTCCGGCGTCGATTTAATCAGAATCGGCGTCTCGATCTCCATGAAGCCCTGCTCGTCCATGTAACGATGAATCTCGGCCAGGACGCGGTGACGCAGTCGCAGGTTCGCCTGGAGCTGCGGGCGGCGCAGGTCCAGGTAACGATACTTGAGCCGCAGGTCTTCGCTCGCCAGCGCATCCGAAGAGACCACTTCGAGCTGGAAAGGGAGCGTCCGCGCATCATTGAGGATGAGAATCTCGCTGGCCTGCACCTCGACCTCGCCCGTCGTAATCTTCGGATTGCGCTGGCCCTCCTCGCGCAGCACGACTTCGCCCGTGACGGCGACGACGTATTCGCCGCGCACCTCCTTGGCACGCGTGTGCGCTGGCCCGCCCGTCTCCTCGTTGAAGACGACCTGCGTCAGCCCGTCGCGGTCGCGCAGGTCCAGGAAGGTCAGCGGCCCGAAGTCGCGGCGGCGCGCGGCCCAGCCCATCAGCGTCACTCTCTTTCCGACATCTTCTGCGCGTAGTGCTCCGCACGAATGCGTGCGCCGCAGGTTTCCCAGGTCATCAAGCATAATCACTATAGTTTCTTTGAAAACTCCGCCTGGCAGCCGCCGCAGCAGAGAGCGGATTCGACGGCTGAATTAATCAACCGATTCATCCGCGGTCGTTCGCGGCAGTTGCTCTCTCCGGCCCCCGGTGACGGCTTTACGTTTTAGTTTCGGCATCACGGACGAAATCGAGCGGCGCTTGAAAACGGCTGGCCCCTTCGCCCTCATCCGGCTGTTTATTCCTCTCCGAGAGGTAAGCGTTGAACTCCGCGGACCTGTTGCGGGGGATGCTCAGGGACTTCCAGTCGGCCGACCTGAAATGCTTGGCCAGAAAGACTATCTGGCCGATGTGATAGGCATAATGCGTCAACTGGCGATTGATGGCCTGGACCACCGTGTGCTCCTGGCCGCGAATCAGGACTTTGCGCATCGCGTCTTCCGCCCGCAAAGGCTCAAGCGCATCGAAGACGCAGCGCCAGCCCGCCTCCCACTCGGCGAGGATTTGCTCGCGCGTCGTCTGCGGCCCGGTCACGAATTCCAGGTCGCGCTGGCGATCCGGCTTCTCGCCGTCGGTCGTCAGAAAATCGGTCCAGCGCGAGCGCATGTTGCCGCTCATGTGCCTGGCGATGACCGCGATGCTATTGGCCTCTTCATCGAGAGCCAGAAAGAACTCCTCGTCGCCGACCTGCCCGAAAGCCTTCTCGGCCAGTTTCCGGTAGTCGCGAAAATTCGAGAGCGCGTCGTCTAAATAATGCTTTGCCGTCAGGTCATCCATAAGAGAATAAAGTAAGCAGTAAGCAGTAAGCAGTGAGCAGCAGGCAAAAAGTAATAAGTCGCGAGCGATAAGCAGCGAGCGATAGGCAGTTCTTCCCGTCTTTTACTGCTTACTGCTCACTGCTCACTTTTCACTGCCGACAGGTTTCATCGTTTCACGAACGGTCTGTGCGACGCGGTCGCGCGGGAGCGACAATTGCTCGCCGGTCTTGAGGTCCTTGAGGGCGACGTGGCCGCCCGCGCGCTCTTCATCGCCGACGAAGGCGACGAATCCTATCCCGCGCGACGAAGCGTACTTCAACTGCTTACCGAGCTTATCGGCTTCCGGGTAAAGTTCGACGCGCAGGCCCTCGCCGCGCAGCCCGCACGCCAGCGCCAGCGAGTCCGCGATGGAATCCTCATTCCAGATTGCGACCATCACCTCGGCCGGAGCCGTGATGAGCGAAGCCGGGAACATCTCGCGCTCGGTCATCAGGACGATGATTCGTTCGAGCCCGAGCGAGAACCCGCACGCGGGCACGTCCTGTCCTGAAAACATCCCGACCAGATTATCGTAGCGCCCGCCGCCGCCGAGACTGCCCGCCAGGTCCGGGACGTTAATCTCCATGATTGCGCCCGTGTAATAGGAGAGCCCGCGCGCCAGGCTCGGGTCAATCTTGAGCTTTGCGCCCGCGCCCGCGGCCCGCGCGAACTCTATGATCGAGCGCAGCTCTTCGATGCCGCGCGCGCCCGCTTCGTGATCGCCGACGAACTCGACGAGGCGTCCGAGCAGCGCCGCGTTGAGCGCCTCTCCCGCGTCTCCGAGGATTTCGGCCGGAGCCAGCGCGGCGGCCCTTTCCAGCTCTGCCAGGCGCTCGAAGAAATCGAGCAGCCGCGCGGCGGACTCCGCGGCGATGCCGCGCCCGGCCAGCTCAGCGCCGACGCCCTCGCGCCCGATCTTGTCCAGCTTGTCGAGGGCGACGAGCGCATCCGTCTGTTTGTCCGCCGCAATGCCCGCCGCGTCGAGCACCCCGGAGAGCACCTGCCTGTGATTCAGACGAATCGTGAAATTATTGAAGCCCAGGCTCGTCAGCGCATCGGCGGCGGCCGCGCAGAGTTCTGCTTCGACCAGCATGGAGCGCGTGCCGAGCGCGTCAACGTCGCACTGGTAGAACTCCCTGAACCTGCCGCGCGCCGGACGGTCGGCACGCCAGACCGGCTGTATCTGATAGCGTTTAAAGAACTTCGGCAGCTCGTTGCGGTACTGCGCGACGACGCGCGCCAGCGGCACCGTGAGATCGTACCTGAGCGCCAGGTCGGCCACGCCCGTTCCCTCGTGCACCCCGCGCTTGAGGATTTTGAAGATTAGCTGGCTGCCCTCTTCGCCGTACTTGCCGGAGAGCGTTTCGATGTTTTCGACCGCGGGAGTCTCCAAAGGCTCGAACCCGTAGCGCTCGTAGACTGCGCGGATGATGCCGATGACATACTCGCGCCGCCTGACCTCTGCGGGCAGAAAATCGCGCATCCCCCGCGCCGGTTGTGTCTTGCCTGTCGCCATAGCCGGGCTATTTGAAGATCGAGAAACCCGCGTAAAAGAGAAACTGATTATAACCGCGATTCGAGCCGGAGCGGTCGCCGTTGGAGATGTGGTAGAACTTCGCGCCGAGGCTGACGGCCCGCCGCTGCTCATTCGACGTGAAGATGCGCAGGCCCGCGCCCGTCTCTCCGACGTAAGCGAATTTTCCGGCATCGGGTAAAGGAACCGGCTTGTTGAAGATCAGGAAGCCGCCGTTGAGATGAACGAACGGCTTGACGCGAGAGCTGTTGGCAAAGTCGAGTTGCAGCCCGAGCGGCGTCAGTCCCGCACCGTAAGCCGAGCCGCGCTCGAAAGTCGTGACCGTCCCGGCCGGAGTCACGGCGGTCGTAATCCGCTCAATATTGCCCGTCGCAACGGCCACCGGAATGACATCCAGCGTGTACTGCAAGGCCAGGCTGCGATTGGCCGCCAGCGTTCGCCCGTAGCGGAAAGCCGCGATGAAGAACCTGCGGTCCCTGGCCTCTTCTTCGCGCAGCCCGCCGAAGATTCTAGTCGCCTTGAACCCGATTCCTCCCCAGAAACCGAACTCGTTATCGCCGCGCTTGAGGCTGTAGGGCGAATCCTGCGCGCCGCTGCGGGCGGTTGACGGGTGCGCGGCGGCCGTGTCGCCTGCGGGCAAGGCGCTCCCGGCCCCGTCCTGCGCGCTCGCCGGAGACGCGCCCGCCGCCAGGATAAACAGAACTCCGATGATGATATTAGTCCGAATCAGTTGCTTCATGCTTCTCTCCGTCGCTCGATTTGGTTATAGCGTGCCGTCCGATTGCTCTTCCCTGTAAAGCCTGGTGTACTCGACGTAATTTTTCCAGTATCCGTCGAGGCCCGCGACCTCTTCATCCGTCAACCGTCGCTTGACCCTGGCGGGCACTCCGAGGACCAGCGAGCGCGGCGGGACACGCGTGCCGGGCGAGACGAGCGCCCCCGCGGCGACGATGGACTGCGCGCCGATACGCACGTCATCCATCACGATTGAGCCCATCCCGATGAGGCATCCGCGCTCGATGTAGCAGCCGTGCAGCGTCACGTTATGCCCGACCGTCACTTCGTCTTCGAGGATGGTCGGGTGCGTGCCGTTGGTGACGTGCACGACCGTCCCGTCCTGGATGTTCGTCCGGCTGCCGATGCGTATGTAGAAGACATCGCCGCGCACGACCGCGTTGAACCAGACCGAGGACTGCTCGCCGATCTCGACGTCGCCGATAATCTGCGCGCTCTCTTCGATAAAAGCTGTCGGGTGTATCTGCGGGCGCGTGCCGCGAAAAGGTCTAATCATATGAGCTACGGCCGGTTCGGGATGGACTGCTGCCCTTTTACGGAGTGCCGCTGACTTCTTCGGATAAAGCGGAAACGGTAACACGAGCCGCATCGGCTGGGCAAGGAAGCCACTCCGGGAAGGACGGACGAGAATCGCGCTCCCGCCGCTCGGCTTTGACGGCCCTCAAGAGCGGGCGACCCCGGACGGCGCGCGGCGGGCGGTTTTCCTTTTACCACGGCTTTGTCCCATAATGCCTGCGCGGCCCGAACACTCGCGCCCGAATCCCGGCCTTCCAGGGCTGCGGAGGCGGACGAGAATCAGGCCGCTCTTACTTTGACGAACGCAAATCATACTTAACCGGAGGAAAAGATGAGACGTAATGCTTCAGCGGTCTGGCAGGGTGGACTTAAGGACGGGCGCGGGACGATTTCGACCGAGAGCAAAGTCCTCTCCGAGACGCAGTATTCATTCAGCACGCGCTTTGAGGATGGAATCGGCACTAACCCGGAGGAATTAATCGCCGCGGCGCACGCGGGCTGCTTCTCGATGGCGCTTTCCGGGCAGCTCGGCAACGCCGGATTGACCGCCGAGAGCATCAATACCACGGCGACGGTCAGGCTGGAGAAGACCGACGCCGGATTCACCATCACGAGCGTGCACCTGGAGGTCAGGGCCAGAGTTCCGGGCGCAGACCGGGCGGCCTTCGAGACGGCGACCAACAATGCCAAGGCGGGCTGCCCCGTCTCCAGGCTCTTGAAGGCCGAGATTACGATGAACGCGACGCTCGACGCATAAGCGCGCCGCCGGACGCCCGGCTCGCCCGGTGCAGGGGGCGGGCCACAGGGCGGGCCCGGGAAGAAGGCCGGGCTCGACTGGGCGATGGTTGAAAAAGTGGGGCTGATTTATAATCCCTCTATGGAAACGAAGAAAGTGCTGCCGACCACTCCGCTCGAAAAGCCTGACGAAATCGCAGACGACAGCGATGCGCCGAAGAACTTTCTGATTCTGGTGGTTGATGACGTGACCGACAACCAGCTATTAATCAGCCTGGACCTGCAACACCTGGGTTACCGCGTAGTGACGGCTTCCGACGGCGAGGAAGCCGTCAAGGTGGCCTCCCTGACGTTTCCGAACATCATCCTGATGGATTTATCCATGCCCAATATTGACGGGCTCGAAGCCATTCGGAGAATCCGCGAAAACGAGGACCTGCGAAAGACTCCGATCATCGCGCTGACGGCCCATAGCACGGCCGGGTTTCGCCGCGCCGCACACGACGCGGGCTTTGACGGTTACCTGACAAAGCCCATCAACTTTGAGCGCCTGCACGACCTGATCCGCAGCCTGTTGCGCTAGACGGAGGACGATGAGCGTCAGATTGGTTCGGGGCACGGTACTCCTTTTGCTACTGCTCACGCTGTTGCTCGCGGCGGGCTGCGGCGGCTCTATCTACAGGGTCAAGCCAGCCGTCGAAGCACCCGCCGGGGAGGGCAGGAGCGCGACGGCCGGAGGTTTTAGCGTCCGCGCCGTGCCGCTCCTTGCCGACGAGGAGAGCCAGGAGCTGTTTGAAGCCAACCTGCCGCTCGCAGGACTCCTGCCCGTGCGGTTTGAGCTGAGCAACGAGAGCGGCCAGCCACTCTCATTCAAGCGCGTTCGTTTCCGGCTGCGAGATGCGGACGGGCGTGAGTGGAAGGTGCGCTCGCCCAAACAGGTGGTCTCGCGCATCCTGGATGCCAACGAGATTTACCTCTACAATCCGAACTCCCGCAAGAGGTTTGAAGAAGGGCTGGCCGCGCATGCCTTCGACGTGGCGACGCCGCTCGCGGCGGCCGGGCGGCGGCAGGGCCTGCTCTTCTTTCAGACGCCGAAGAAAGAGCAACTCACCGTCCGTGGCCGCCTGGTGCTGGCCATCGAAGGTTTGCCGCAGCCCGTCGAGTTGGCTTTGAATTAGGAGTGGCTTTGAATTGAAGCCCCAAGGTTAACCGCGGGCGTGCTTAATCTGATGAGAGAGCCTAGTCTTCAAGAGCAATATTCGCCGCGGGGCGCCTGCTTCGGGTGCGGCCCGGCGAACGAGCGCGGCCTGCGGATTCGCAGCTTCGCGCAGGGCACGGAGGTCGTCTGCGACTGGCAGCCAGAGACTTACCATGAGGCGTATCCGGGGATGCTCAACGGCGGCATCATCGGCACGCTGCTCGATTGCCATTCAAATTGGGCGGCGGCCTGGCACTTGATGCAGCGCACGGGCTCGCAGCACCCGCCCTGCACAGTGACGGCCGCCTACGCCGTCCGGCTGCTGCGCCCGACTCCGACCGGCGGCGTGCTCAAGCTCGCGGCCAGGGTGGTCGAATCGGAGGACGACCGCGCCGTCGTCGAAGCAGAGTTGAGCGCGGGCGGGAAAGTCTGCGCGACGTGCCGCGGGACCTTCGTCGCGGTCAGGCCGGGCCATCCGGCCTATCATCGCTGGTAACGGCACGCCGCCGAAACCCCTTCCAGAGCCGCAATTATCCGGTCTCACACGGGCCGCCTCCCCTTAAAAAAAAACCGGCAGCGGTCCTTAGAATGTTCTTAACCGTACCGACTCCGTCCTTTGAGAGAGCTTACACTGCATTCTTAATAGTTTGGATTAGGCTGTCGCCAGGGCTGGAGTGTTTCCGTCCATAATCCTTCGATTTGTTCCCGACTACAATAGCGTCTCAGAAACGCTGAAGTTACTTGAACTAGTTTGATCCTCACAGGTAATCTTTATGCTGCACGATCAAAACTACATTCGCGTCCCCGTCACTGCCGATGGCCCCTCGGCCGTCAAGCAGACGCGGCCCGCGGCCCGGACGATCATGGTCGTCGAGGACGATGACGATAGCCGTTTTATGATTAGAACCCTGCTGGAATTGAAGGGGTATCAGATCGTCGAAGCGCGCGACGGGCGGGAAGCCATCGAGTTGGCCGAGAGCGCACGGCCCGGACTAATCCTGATGGATTTACAACTGCCGCGCCTCAATGGATTTGCCGTCACGCGCCAGCTGCGCCAGCATGACACGCTGTCCGATGTGCCGATAGTCATTCTTTCCGGCCATGACCCGGCCAAACACGGTGCGCTGGCGCGCGCTGCCGGGTGCAATGAATATCTGACCAAGCCGATTAACTTCGAGCTGCTCAACAAAGCGCTCGTCCGGCTCCTGCCCTGAGCTTAAGGCCGGAGCCACGGGACCCTCTGCCCGGCAATCAACGGGGCGGCCTATTCACGGTCGCCCGCCGTCTCGTCGCCCTCTTCATTCTCGTCGCCTTCTTCGCCCTCGTTGCCTTCGTCGCTCGCGGGCTCGAACTCGCTCATCCTGGCCAGCAGCCACTCCCTGAAGGTTTCGGCTTCCATCCCTTTGCCGGTCCAGCGCGCGCGGTCGAACATGACGAGCGCCATCATCAAGGCGTGATGCTGGCCCGCGCGGTCCTGCGCCAGCTCGAACTGGCGATAGAGACGGTCTATCAGCTCGACGCTGCTTTGCGCCGTCTCTGCGTCCTTGAAGCCGAGCTTGTTGGCAAAGAACTTCGAGTAGACGTTCATCGGGTGAGCGGTCGAGGTGTAGAGATCGAAATAGCCGCTCATCAATCCGGCTTCCTGCAAGATCGAGCCGACGTAGCTCGGCCTGGAGCCCGTGATAATCGCCAGGTCTTCAATCTCATTCATCCCCGAAAGGTACAGTGAGATGATCTGATCCTTCTTGCTCGGACGACGCTGGCGCTGCTGCTGTGCGCGGCCGGGCTCGCCCTCCCGCTTCACCCTTGAACTCATCAAACTCCTCCTCTGAACAATCCGGTCAACGCACCTGCGCCCGGCGTGCACGCTCTCGCGCCCTCCGGCCCAACTGAAGGTCACACGGGCACCGTCAGGTCGGACGCGAAGGGTTAGACGGCGCGCGTGACATGATGCGGCGGCGAGCGTTTAAAGGATGCGTGCCGCCCTGCTGCGCCCGTGCGCGACTATTTCCCGGCCTTCTTGCCGGGCTTACGGTCGCCCTTATCGCCCTGTCCCGGCGGGGCTATCGTCTTGGCCTTGCGCTTCATGTCCTGCGAGAGCGAGCGGCCGACATCAACGACCTCTTCAAACCGGCCCTGATTATCGCGCCGCACGTAGCGCTTGTCCGTCCCCGTGTCTATCAATTCACGCTTGCGCGTACCCTTCTTGGTCGCCATCTGTTTCCTCCGTTCGTTTAGTTATCCGGCGTCTGCGTCTTCACACGCCGGAGGGTTTCGCCTCTCTGTGAGAGGACTTCAAGAGGAGTTCGCCGAGGGCTTCGCCTTTGTCCGGCCCGCCTTGCCGTTCAGTGCTTCGAGCGCATCGCCGAGGTCCTGCCTTTCGGTCAGGACGGGCCCGAAGAGGTCGCCGCGATGAGCGATTCGCCTGAGCATGTTCTTGATGGTGAAATCCTGGATGGTCAGCTTCTTGCGCTTGACCTCGCTCCATTCGAGCGGGGCGGAGACGGTCGCGCCCCTGCGCGGGCGCACAGAGTAAGGCGCGACGACCGATTTGCCGCGCGCGTTCTGCATATGGTCCAGGTAGATTTGGCCGCGCTTGCGTCCCTTCAAAGAGCGTTCGACGGTCGCGATTGACGAGTTCTCGGCGGCCACCTGCGTCGCGATTCGCTCGGCCAGTTCCGCCACCTCCAGATAACTGTAAACGGGCTTGATGGGCACGTAGACGTGCAGGCCCCTGGAGCCTGAAGTCTTCGGATAGCCCTTGAGGCCGAGCCGGTCGAGGACATCCTTGACGGCCAGCGCCAGCTCGCAGATGGTGCTGAACTCGATGCCTTCTCCGGGGTCCAGGTCGAAGACGAGCCAGTCCGGGTGCTCCGGGTCCTGCACGCGAGAGTGCCAGGGATGGCGCTCTATCGCGCCGAGGTTCGCCATGTAGAGCAGGCTTGCCAGGCCCCCGCCGACGATGTAATCCACAGCATGCCCCTGGACGGCTTCCAGCTCGGCCGTCCGCACGTAACCGGGCGCTTCGTCAACATCATGCTGGTGAAACGAGCCGCCCGCGATGCCATCGGGGTAACGCTTCATAATCAGCGGCCGGTCTTTGAGATAGGGCAGAATGTATTTCGAGACCTCGTAGTAATAGCCGATGAGGTCGCCCTTCGTGTAGCCTTCGTCCGGCCAGTAAACCTTGTCCAGATGCGTCAGCGAGACGACCGCCTCGCGCCCGGCCCTGACGTTGAGATCGCCCGCGAGGTTCCCCGTCTTGAAAGCGCGGCTCGCCGGGATGGCTTTGGAGTCCGGCTGCCGCTGCTCCTTGACGCCGTGCTTGACGACGGCCTTGCGGGCCGCGCCCGTGCGCCGCCCGGCGGCCTTTTCCCTGCGCTCGAACTCACCGCCCGCGTCATCCGTCGGCACTAGCAAATCCAGCTTCCAGCCGGGCCGCGCAAATTCGTCGCGGCTCTTAATCAGCAGCCATTGATTCTCCCTGCTGCCCATGCGGACGAGGTTGAACTCGCCTGCGAGCTTGCGCCCGCTCAGGCGGAACTTGAGCTTGCCCGCGGCGAGCTGCACGAGCGGGTCGTCGCCGACGGTCAGCTCATACTCGCCTTCGTCCCAGATCATGTGCTCGCCCGCGCCGTAGTTTCCGGCGGGGATGTGTCCCTGGAATCTCAGATATTCGACGGGATGGTCTTCGGTGGGAACGGCGAGCCGCTTTTCAGCGGGGTCGAGCGAAGGGCCTCTACGGATGGACCAGGATTTGAGAACGCCGCCCATTTCGAGCCGGAAATCGAAGTGGAGCATCGAAGCGTGATGCTCCTGGACGACGAAGCGCCGCCCGTCGCTCTTTGAGAGCTTGCCCCTGGGCTCTGGCGTCTTCCTGAAATCCCGCTTTTGATGATAGGTCTCAAGCCCCATCTTGATCCCCCGCCGGTCAGTAGGCCGATCAACTGCGCGATAGCTTATCCGATTTATCGTTTAATTCCAATACAGTTAAAATACATGACTGTCTACTTATGACTCACTGCGGCCAGGCCAGCGAATCCCGCGCTGCTCATTGCAAGCGAGAGGCCGCGAAGAGCTGCGGCTACAACTTCCTGAGCACGCGCTTGAGCAGGGCGAAGTCCTCTTTGACCTTCCGGCCGAGGTCTTCCCTGTAGAACCTGACGGCCGGATGATAGCCGACCAGGTAGCTGCGCCCCTCATGCTCGATGATGCGCCCGCGCGCCTCGTTGACGCTCTTGACGCCGAGCATCCTTCTGGCCGCGACGAGGCCGAGCAGCACGACGAGCTTCGGATTAATCAGCTCGATCTGCTCGAAGAGATAGTTCGAGGTGCAGGTTTCGACTTCCAGGCGCTTGGGGGTGCGGTTCTTCGGCGGGCGGCATTTGACCGTATTGGTGATGAAGAAGTCTGCACGGCTGATGCCCGTTCCTTCGAGCACGTGATCCAGGTAGCGTCCGGCCGAGCCGACGAACGGGTGGCCGCTCTCGTCCTCTTCTTTGCCCGGCGCTTCCCCGATAATCATCACTTTCGCGGACAGCCTGCCGTCGCCCGGCACGGCCAGGGTACGCGACTCGTGCAGAGGGCACTTGATGCAGACGCGAATCTGCGCCGCCAGTTCTTCGAGCCTGCCCGCCCTCCTCGATTTCGCCATCATCTCCCCCTCGACGAACCGCAAGGCTTGCAATTTACCATTATGGGTAAATAGTAATAAGGGTAAATAGTAAATGGTCAATCGTGAATAGTAAAAGCCGGAGGGCGGCGGCGGCTTTCAGCAATCGCCCTTAATCTATTTCCGATTGACCATTTACTATTTACCATTGACGATTGACGATTTACTATTCACTGCTAATGAAGTTCTCTAAACTTGCACAGACCTACGACCGGATTCAGGAGGCGCGCGGCGAGCCGCAGCGGGTTCAGCTGCTGGCGGAGCTGTTTCGCGGCGCAGATGCGAAGACGTTGGCGGCGTTGGCGCACCTGACGATGGGCGAGCTGGTTGACCCGCAGTTGTCGGACAGGCTCGGCATCGGCCCCGGCACGATCAGGGGCGCGCTGGCCGTTCTTTCCGGTAAGCCCGAGAGCGTGCTTGACGACGAGGTCAGGCAGACGGGCGACATGAGCGAAGTGGTCGCCGCGCACGCGGGCGGCGCTGACCGCCTGACGGTCAATGCGCTCCGGCTGCGCGTTAACCGCGCCGTCAGCCGCGACGAAGACAGGCTCCAACTGCTCGCACACATCTTCGCCGAGACGACCGCCGCGGGCGCTAAGTATTTCACGCGGATGGTGCTCAACCAGATGCGTATCGGCGTCGGCGAGCGTACGCTGACCAGGGCCATCGCCAGGGCTTTCGAGGTTGACGCGGGGGCGGTCGAGCGTCTCTACGCGATGACCAACGACATGGGGCTGGCCGCCGCCCGCGCCAGGCAGGGCGCACGCGCCCTGGAGCGTGCCGGGCTCGTGCTCTTTCGCCCTTATCAATTTATGAACGCGCACAAGATGGACGACCCGGCGGAGATATTCGCGCGGCTGGCGGGCAAGCAGATCATCTTCGAGGTCAAGTATGACGGGGCGCGCCTGCAAATTCATCTCAAGGCCGGACGCGAGCCCGAAGTGAGGCTCTATTCGCGCCGTCTCAACGACGACACGGCGGCCATGCCGGATGTCGTTCGCGCCCTGCGGCAGGCCTGGCAGGGCGGCGACGCCATTCTGGAAGGCGAAGCGGTCGCCTACGACGCCGAGTTGAAGAAGAAGCAGCCCTTCCAGTCGGTCCTGATGCGCCTCGGGCGCGTCCATGCGATAGCGGAGAAAGCGCGCGAGATTCCACTTGTCCTGCATCTCTTCGAGCTGCTCTATCACGACGGCGAGGACATGATGAACGTCCCGCAGGCCGAGCGCCGCCGCAGGCTGAAAACTCTTTTCCGCCCGACCGACCGCGTGAAGATGACCGACGAAGTCGTCTCGGACCGGCGCGCCGACGAAGAGAGATTCTTCAAGCAGGCCGTCAAGTCCGGGCATGAAGGGCTGGTCGCCAAGGACCCGGATGCGCCGTACCTGCCGGGCAAGCGGACCGACTACTGGATGAAGATCAAGCCCGCGTTTGAGACCCTGGATGTCGTCGTGGTCGGCGCCATCTGGGGCTCCGGGCGCAGGCGCGGGCTGCTGTCGAGTCTCGTCATCGCCATCCGCGACGAGGACGAGTTCAAGACGGTCGGCAAGGTCGGGACCGGATTCTCCGAGGAGCTGCTTAGAGAGTTGACCGCGAAGCTCGAACCGCAAATCATCACGGCGCGCGGGCGTAACGTCGAGCTGGAGCCGGAGATGGTCATCGAGGTTGATTTCCAGGACATTCAAAAGACCCGCGCCTACGAAGCCGGTTACGTGCTGCGCATCCCGCGCTTCAGGCGCGAGCGCACGGACAAGAGCAGACGCGAGGCCGACACGCTGGCGCGCCTCAAGCGGCTCTACGATCAATCGCATTAATGGAAGCGGAGGCGGGCCGCAAGTGATCCTCTTTCAATTCGGGCTGACGGCTTTAAGCATCAAGGGGTGGGCTTCGGTGGGAAGGCTTTGCGAGAGCGCGCCTTCCCTTCCTCCTCGGAAGAAAGGAAACACCTGATGAGAGCAAGTATCGGAAGAAAAGCCGGACTCTTTTTAGCCAGCCTGGTCCTGATGGGCCTCGCCGCCGACACAGTTTCGATGGCACGGCCTCCGCTGCCCAATCCCGTCCTGGTCTTCGTCGGGCAGGAGTTCTATTCGGCCAGCGGCAAGCAGTGGACGCGCTACAGGTACACGGTCGAGAACCTGGCCGTCTACCCGAACGAGCTTTTCGCGGCCGCGCCCAACCTCCCGCCCTGCGGGCAGAACACGAAGTCCGCGCGCACCTGGGTGGACATCTACGACCAGAACGGAAAACGGCTCTACGGATTCTGCGCCCTCGGAAATCACGACGGTCTGGGTAAACTCTGGTTCGCGCTGGAGAGCAATGCAATTCCTCCGAGCTATGTCTATATCGAGTTGAATGACAGGCAGACGGCGACCAAGTATAAGTCCAACCTGGCCGAGACTACGCAATAGGCTGCACGGTATCAGGCAAGGCTTCGGACCCTCTCGCGCGCAGAGGACCGCGCCGCGCATCTCTTCGCCGCCGGGTATCTCGCCGCCGGGCATCCGGGCCGTTTGCCTGCATTGATATTTCTCCGCGCAGACATTGAACGGGTGGACGCGGGCCGAGGGCCGGGCTCCGACGCCGGATATTGACGAGGCAGTGATGAGTCCAGAGGACGCGGCGGCGCTGATTATTTCCGAAGCAGGGACGAGCCGGGACGGCTTGCTGCCGGTTGTCCGCAACGGCCAGGACCCCGGCGAGGAGAGAATGCGCCGCCTCATCTCGGCCCTCTGGACCGTATACCATTCGCTGGTCGGCCGGACGGAGCTGGACCGGAATCTGGCCGCCGCGCTCTTCACGCTCGGCTCGGATGTGCCGTTGACGATCAGCGCCCTGGCGAGCAAAGGCGTGAGCTGGCGCAGGGGGTTCATGGAGACGGAGGTCTACGAGCTACTGATGGCCGTGCAGAGCATCTTCGAGGATAGATGGCTGGAGACGGAGCCGACCGAGACGATTCATTGAAGCCGTGCAGGCGCGACGAGGGACGAAGACGGACCAGGGAGGCGAGAGTGGTGAGCAGTAAAAAGCTCGGGGGCGGGCGCTCCGATTCGAGCGCAGGGGTGTCGGCGGGTGCGGCGCGCTGCCGCCGAAAATTTCTACGGTACTTCCCGGGCGGTTTCCGCGACGCGACTTACCTCGACTGGGAGCGAGATTATAAGTGGGAGACGCACGAGCGTTGGGAGGAGCAGTTGAACCGGGACGAGTTCCGGCGGCTGCTGGGGCGGGGCGAGTTTGCGGAGATTGCCGGGCGCGCCGTGCGCATCGAGCAGCGTTCGCGGCACAGCATGCTCTTCTCCTTCGAGAAGATGGCGCTGCGCGATGCGGTCAAGCTGCCGGAGGGCGCGCGCGCCTTTGCGGAGGGGCTCTACGCGCTGCTTCACGGCGAGGGCGCGGTCGAGGAGAGATTCGAGCGGTGGTGTGAGACCGTTGATGCTCTGCCGCGCAGGCAAACGCGTGTGCTGACGTGGCCGCTCGTCACCGTCTTCGGGTTCATCGCGCAGCCGGAGACGCACATTTTTCTCAAGCCGAACGTCACACGCACGGCGGCGCGCCGCTACGGCTTCGAGCTGCCGTACAGGTCCAGGCCGTCCTGGGAGATTTACGCCGGGCTGCTCGAATTCGCCGCCGTCATCGGCCGGGATCAACGCGGCCTCGGCCCGCGCGACATGATAGACATCCAATCTTTCATCTGGGTTCAGGGCTCTGACGAGTATCCTGAATAAGGGCCGAGTACACGGCCGGAATCTCCGGCCTTGAAACATTCTCAAAGATTTCGGGAGCGTCCGACATGCGGAAAGTTATCTTCGGAGTTGCCAACAGTCTCGACAATTACATCGCGCGCGAGGACCACGCGGTTGACTGGCTGCTGTGGAGCGATGAGGTGTTTGCCTTCATGAAGGATTTCTGGAAGACGATTGACACGGTCGTGATGGGGCGTAAGACCTACGAAGTCTCGCTCAAGCTCGGCGGGGGCTCATACCCGGGCGCTACGACTTACGTCTGCTCGCGGACGATGAAGGAGAGCCCCGAAGCGAAGGTCCGGCTCATCGCGGATGCGGAAGGGTTCATCCGCGATTTGAAGCAGGGCGAGGGCAAAGGCATCTGCGTGATGGGCGGCGGCGAGCTGGCGAAATCGCTGCTGGAGGCCGACCTGATTGACGAGATAGGCATGAACATTCACCCGGTGCTGCTCGGCTCGGGCATCCCGCTCTTCCACGAGATGAATCGCCAGCTTAATTTGGAGCTGCTCGAATGCAAGACCTTCAAGACCGGGTGTGTGCTGGTCACGTATGGCGTCAGGCATTAGAGCCCGCGCCCGTTTCCGCGAGAGCAGGCAGTAGCGCGGGCTCTTGCGGGCAAAGCCTTGAAAGACGACGGCAGGGAGCGCGAGTGTAGATGAAAGAACCCTGGCCGCCCTTTAACTAAGGGGCGGCCAGGGTTCTTTAGTCCGACGCTTCGTGCGCGCCTTATTTGAGGTCGGCGAGCGCCAGCGATGCGCCGATGAACCAGTCCCCGGCGACCGGGGCAGCCTTGGATTTGCCGCGCGGCTGAAGAATGCGATTTAAGGCCGCGAGCGCGGGCGGAGCGAGCGCATCGGGAGCCTGCGGCTCCGGGCGGCTCCGGTTAAAGGTGATGAGGCTGTCGAGCGAGCCGTAGATTTGCAGGTACATCTGCGTTTCCGTCGGAATCAGTGTCCGCCAGCCAGGGCCGCCCCGGCGCAGGTAGAGCGGCAGGCGCGCGGGGTTCGAGTTGTACCCGGCGGCGAGCAGCTCGGGCTGCGTGGCGATGCCCGAGCGCAGCGCGTCCTGTACGTCCTGGCTGCGGGCCAGCGTGTCCCAGGTGTCCTGCATGTAGAGCAGCATGGCCGAGAGCGCGTTGGCATGGTCGCTCATCCCCTCTACAAAATCGGGATTAAGCTCGACCTCCGGGTGCAGCCTCCTGACCATCTCATAAGTAGAGGGAATCATCTGCACCATCCCGCCCGCGCCCGCGACGCTGACGGAATAGCGGTAGGTGTCGCCCGCGTTGAGCGCGTAGAGCGAGAGAATCTCTTCGAAGAGCGCCGAGCGATTCTCGGCTCGGAAGCGCCCGTGATCCGCGTGCTCGACGATGCAGAGATGCTCGGCCACGTCCACGATTTCGGGCGCGATGTTGATGCCCTCGACCCGCAGCCGCCGGGCCACCTCTTCGAGCATCCTGCGCACGTAAGTCTTGCCATCCGCGACGACCTCCTGCGAGAGAATCGCAGGGTGCGCGGAGGTGTAATAGGCCAGCTTGCCGCTGCGCACCGGGTACTCTACCGCGAGCGGCACGAGGGAGCGGCCCGTGGCTTCATCCGTGACCGTGACGGCAGTATTGACGCCGTTGGCGCGCACGATCTTCAGCCGCGCGCCGTGGCCGAGCGAGGTAGTCAGGCTCGTCTCAGCGCCCCTGGTCGAAAAAAGCTCCTTGGAGACGGGCAGCAGGTGTATCTGCGAAGTCGCCGGGTCGAGCGCGGCGAGCGTCACGAAATCGGACGAGGCGACGGTCGTGTGAGCCTTCAGGAGCCGCTTGGCGCTGGCTATCCGCTCGGCGGTCTGGACCATCGTCAGCGCGCCCGTGACCGACTGCGCATTAGCGAGTGCGGCCTGCGCGGCGACACCCTCTTTTTGCGAGAGCGACTGCTCTTTGGTCGTGGAAAGGTTCGTTGATTGCGCGAGCGCGAGCGGGGCTGCGAGCGCAAACAGAAGGATCAGCAAGGGGAACGATGCGCGTATTCTCATCATGGGGTTTTACTTCGCCGGTCGGTTGAGAAATACGGGGGTTATCTAATAGATGCGTAGCGGAAAACGCGGGTTGTCGAGGTCAGCCGCCCGCGACGAAAATAATCGCGTGCCGGGGCGGAAGCCGCGCGAGCGAGGGGGCGGAATCCGGCCCGCAAAAACGCGGGGCGCGAAGATAAAGGGCTTTTAAAGCAGGGTGCGAGGCAGGGCGCGAGGACGAGGGACTTTTTCAGCTCCGCTCGCTGGTCAGGGTGAATCTCTCCGAAGGCTTCATTGTTACGGCTTTATTCCTCGCCGCCCAGCCTCTCCTCCAACTCCTTTAAACGGCGGCGCAGGTCCTTCAGCTCGTCGCGCATCAACGGGACGCGCGCGAGGTGCGCGCTCAGCCGCTTGTACTGTTCGAGGGGCTGGACGGGGACGCCCCACCAGACGCCCGCGCGCACGATCTTGCCCGGCAGGATTCCGGCCTTTGAGCCGATAACGGCCCCGCTCATCACGCGCGCATGGTCGCCGAGCCCGACCTGCCCGCCGATCACCACGTCGTCTTCGATGACCGTGCTGCCGCTAATGCCCGTCTGCGCAGCCACGACAACGCGCTCGCCGATCTCTACGTTGTGCGCGATCTGCACCAGGTTATCAATCTTGGTCGCGCGCCCGATGCGAGTCGGCCCGAGCGCCCCGCGGTCAATGCACGTGCCAGCGCCCACTTCCACGTCGTCCTCGATGAGCACCGTGCCGAGCTGCGGGAACTTATGGCGGACGTTCCGTTCGTCCGGGACATAGCCGAAGCCGTCCGCGCCGACCACTACGCCTGCGTGAAGAATCACCCGGTCTCCCAGGCTGACGCCGTCGTACAGGACGACGTGCGGGTGCAGCACGCAGTCGCGGCCGATGCGCACGCCCTGGCCGATGACTACGCCCGCGTGAACCTGCGTGCCGGGGCCGAGGCTCGAACGCGCGCCCACTTCGACCCGCGCGCCGATGTAGGCGCTCTCGTCCACCTGCGCGCTCTGGTCCACCTGTGCCGTCGGGTGAATCGCGGGCGCGCGCCGCACGGGCGGATGCAGCACTTCCGCTATCAGCGCGAAGGCCAGCTTCGGCCGCGCCACTTTAATCAGGCATGGGCCTCCCGTTTGCTCTTCCGGCGCGCCCTGCGGCACGATGAGGCACGAAGCGCGGCCCGCGCCCGCCTTCGGCAGGAGCTTTAAATCCTCTATGAAGGCGACTTCGCCCGGCCCCGCGCTCTCAATCCCGGCAACACTCTTAATCGGAGTGGAGTCGTCGCCGACGGTGCGCCCGCCGACGTGCGCCGCCAGTTCCGCGACCGTTTTTTCGTTCATCTCTCTGCTCATCTCTCTCCTGGTTATAGCGCCGGGCTGCGGCCGAAAAGCGTCGGCTAAACGGGGAGCGGAGCCTGGTCTTGCGGGCGCTCGCCTCTTCTGCGCTCGCGCGGGAAGCCGCGTTTGGAGCCGCGTATGAAATTGACCAGATGCTCGACGTTCGGGTCCGGCGCTTCCTGCGTCAAGAGGCCGAGCGCCTCTGCCAGCGGCAGGCCGGAGCGAAACAGCAAATGGTAAGCACGCTTGAGCGCGCGCCGCTCGTCGGCCCCGAATCCGGCCCGCCTCAATCCGACCGTGTTGAGGCCGCGAACGCGCGGCGGATTCCCGTCCGTCGTCAGGAACGGCAGCACGTCCTGCACTATCTTCGACTTACCGCCGACCATCGCGTAGCGCCCGATGCGGACGAACTGGTGCGCGCCGACGTTGGAAGAGAGAAAAACGTGGTCCTCGACCAGGATGTGCCCGGCCAGCGCCACGCCGTTGGCAAAGATGTTATCGTCGCCGACCAGGCAGTTGTGCGCCAGGTGAACGCCGATCATCAGGAAGTTGCGCGAGCCAAGGCGCGTCTCCTGCCCCTCGCCGCTGGCCCTGTGCAGCGTTGCGCCCTCGCGAATCAGGTTCTCGTCACCGATGACCAGGCGGCTGTGCTCGCCCCTGAACTTAACGTCCTGCGGCAGGCCGCCCAGCACCACGTGCTCCGCGACGCGGTTGCCCCGCCCGAGGCTCGTAAAACGCTTGATGACCGTGTGCGACGCGATCTCGCAGCCTTCGCCGATGACCACGTCCTCTTCGATGACAACGTATGGCCCGATGCGCACATCTGATGCAATCCGGGCGCGCGGGCTGATGATGGCCGTCGAATCAATGCTCATACCGGACATCGTAAATGGTAAAGAGTAAATAGTGAATAGAGGAAGCGCCGAAAGCCTTCTCTCATTTCGATTTACGGCGCATCCGGCGGCCGCTTTAGTGCTTGCCTTTACCCGGTCGAGCCTCTATTATGTCACGTTGCATTTGCTTTGTGCGGCCCGCCGTGTGCGGGGCAACAATCATTGAAATCAATACTTTAGCTTTACTTTAGCTTTAATCACAGGGACGCCCGGCGCTTTTCGGGAGCCTCCCTTCTAGGAGAATCAGTCTTGTTCAGCGATCAATTTCGCAGGGGCGAAGCGGAAAAGGGTAAATTCAGCGGGGTCAAAAGCTCGACCCTGCTCTCGAACCTTTCGGACGTGGCCTGGAAGGTCTTCCAGTCGGTCAACAAACGTTTGCCCGAAGGCGAGGCCATTCGCCCCAGTTGGGCTCCGGGGCCGCTCCTGAAATCTCACGAGCGCACGGCCCCGCCGCTCGGCTTCCCGCGCGAGACCGACAGCTTGTGCCCGCGCTGCGTCAAGGAAGTGCGCGACGCCGTCATTACCGGCGAGACGGCGCTCGAAACACTGATGCACGCGCATCCGGGCGAGATCAAGGCGCAGATTCTGGAAGAGGACGGACAGGTCATCATGCGCAAGACCTGCCCGAAGCACGGCGAATTCACGGACGTGATGGCCACCGACCCGAAGTTTTTGGAGCGCATCGAATCTCTCTTCTTCGGCCGGGACTTTCGCGTCGCCGAAGACTCGCACGTGCACAAGCACGGCACGTCGAACATCAAGTTCGGGCGCGGCGCTGTGCTCACGGTTGATCTAACCAACCGTTGCAACATGATGTGCAACCCCTGCTTCATGGACGCCAACCAGGTCGGCTATGTCCATGAGCCGACCTTCGAGGACACGAAGGCCATCCTTGATCGCGCCGTCTCCTTCAAGCCGCGCCGCCAGATCATCATTCTCTTTTCGGGCGGCGAGCCGACGCTCTCGCCCTATTACCTGGAGGCTGTCGCCTACGCCCGGAAGATAGGCTTCTACAGAATCCTGGCCGCGACCAACGGCATCCGCTTCGCCGAAGACATAGAGTTCTGCAAGGCCGCCAAGGAGGCCGGGCAGCACGGCGTCTATCTACAGTTCGACGGCGTCTCCGAGGAGAAGAACAAGCACAGGGGCGTCGGCAATCTCTTCGACGTGAAGCTGCGCGCCATCGAGAACCTGGCTTCGGTCGGCATCAAGGTCACGCTCGTCACGACCATCGTCAACACCATCAATAACGACGGCATCGGCGAGATAGTCAAATTCGCCGCGCAGAACATAGACAAGGTCCAGACCATAGCCTTTCAGCCCGTCTCCTTTACGGGCCGTGACGAGGACGTGCCCGACGACGTTCGCATCAAACAGCGCTACACGCTGGCCGGGATGACGCATGACCTCAAGGACCAGCTCGACGGGCAGTTGCAGCCGCTGCGCGATTGGTTCCCGCTCTCTTCCTACTCGGCGTTTACGAGCGTGATGGACATGTTACAGGGAGCCGACGCGCCCTGGGGCTGGTCGTCCTGTAACTGCCACCCGAACTGCGGCATCTTCACGTTGATGGTCGTCAATCGCCGCACGGGCGCGATCACTTCGCTCTTCGAGTTCTTCGACTACGAGCAGTTCATGAAGGACGTGGCCGTCATCACGGACACGGCGCGCGGGCGTAAGCTCTCCTACGCGCAATTGGCGATGGCGATCATGAGAAACTTCGACGCCCGGCGCGCGCCCGAAGGCTTCCCCATTTCGCAGATCATCAATCTCTTCAAGCCGTCTTCGACCAACTCCAATTCGGACCGCAACGACCGGATGAAGACGCAGGCTCCCGGCTCGGAAGACGAGGGCGACATGTGGCGCGTGCTCTGCGTCGAGGGCATGTGGTTCCAGGACCTCTTCAACTACGATTTCCGCCGCACAGAGATGTGCGTTATCCCTTACGGCACACAGGAAGGCGAAATCTCCTTCTGCGCCTACAACACCGGCGTCGGCTGGCGGCAGATTATCGAGAACATGCACAAGACCGCCAGCCTCTCCGAGTGGTATCAGGAGCACGGACGCCACGCCGTCTATGCTAGGGGCAAGAACGTCCCGCTCAAGACCACCCGGCACACCTTGAGCCTGCCCATCGTCAACCGGATTCTGGCCGACGATGCGGACCAGCCGGTCGAGACGGTGACGCCCTATCTCGTCGAAGAGAAAGAGGAAGCGGCCGTTTAACTTCCCAGGTCCGGCCGCTCACTCAGTTGGAGAGAGCGGCGGCCAACCGTTTTGAAGCGTTCCAGATACCTCTCTGGCCCCGTGAGCAACGGGCGTTACTGAACGACGCCCCGACTTACACACTTATGTTTCGTGTCTCCCGATAACCGAAACTCTCAACTTTGGAGACCTTATGAAAAAACTTCTCGCCCTCCTGCTCTGCCTCTGCATCCTTTCCGCAGCAGTTCTCGCTCAGGGAAATCAATTCGAGATTCGTTACGTCGGCGGCTCCATCGCAAGCACCGTCAAGCCTGACGACTGGGGTAACAGCATCACCGTCAGCTCCGACTTGATTACCTTAAAATTGAAGGACGGCCAGGAAATCAAGATTGACCCGAAGAACGTCAAGCTCTTAACGCACAGTCGCCAGGCCAGCCGCCGCATCGGCGCGTATGCCGCCGCCGCAATCATCAGCCCGATCTTTCTGCTCGGGATGCTCAAGAAGAACAAGCGCCATTTCATCGGCATCGCGGTCGAGTCTCCCGATGGCAAGAAGGACGGCTACAACTTGCAGGCGAAGAATGATAAATACAAGGCCCTGATTACCGCGCTCGAAGGCGTCACCGGGCTGAAAGTGGAAGAAGAAGTAGAAGAGAAAAAAGAGAAGAAGTAAGGCTATTTTCACCAGATGAACCTTCCAAAAAGACTTCGCCGCATCGCCGACACGACGCGCCTGCTTATCACCGGCCTACCGAAGAATGCCATCGGCTCGATTGATGTCACCAACCGCTGCAACCTGCGCTGCGAGCACTGCTATTTCTTCGCCGAAGATCACAAGGGCGAGAAGGAACTGTCCGTCGAGAAGTGGATCGAGAAGCTCGAAGAGATGAAGGCTGCCGGGCATCCGATGCTGCTCTGCACGTGGGTCGGCGGCGAGCCGATGGTACGCAAGCAATTGATCGAGGTCGGCCGCAAGTATTTCAAGCATAACACCATCGTTACCAACGGGACGATGGAGCTGCCCGACTGGGACGACTGCAACTACGTCATCTCGATAGACGGAACGGAAGAGGCGTTCGCGCGGATGCGAGCGCCCGGCATCTACCAGAAGATCAAGCAGAACGTCATCAATCACCCGGAGCTGAAGATTCAAATCTCCTGCGTCGTAACGAGCCTGACGAAGGACTGCATAGAGGATTTGGTCCGGGAGTGGGGGCCGCTGGCGCGCGGCGGCATCATCTTCGATTTCTTCACGCCCGTCACGAACCTGGACGAGGCGCTCTGGCTCGACTGGGAAGAGCGCGACCGGATGATTGACCGGATACTCGAATTGAAGAAGAAATATCCGGGCGTCATCAACATGATGGACTCGACCCTGGAGCTGATGCGTGCCAGGAACGCTAAGAAGGTGACGGACAATTGCGAGTTTCGCCTGAAGGCTTTCACGCTCGGGCCGACGGGCGAGCCCAAGGGCAAGTGCATGATGGGCGACAAGGCCGACTGTGACCGCTGCGGCTGCGTCGTGCCCTTTCACATGGCGACCCTGAGCAGCCGTCGCCTGATGCTCAAAGAGACCGTGAAATCCTGGCGCGCGCCCAAGCGGACAGCCCCCGTGCCGCAATCGCCCGTGCAAATCTCGCCCCGCACCTTCAAAGAGGCCGGGCCCGAAGACGCGTTTTGAGAAGACGCCTGGCTGACGCGCAGGGAGCGGCATCGCGCGCAGAATGACCTGTGGCCCAAACTGTCAGGAGACGCCAACATGCCTGAGCCGCAGATGAAGTCCTTCGAGAAATTCTGGCCGCACTATGTGGCCGAGCATAGCCGTCCGGCGACGCGCGCGCTGCATTTTGCGGGGACGACCGCGGCGCTCGGATGCGCGGCCGCGCTGATTGCTAAAGGAAAGTGGAAGTGGCTGCCGCTCGCTTTCGTCCCGGGCTACGCCGCCGCCTGGGCCAGCCATTTTCTGGTCGAGAAGAACAGGCCCGCGACCTTTGAACATCCACTCTGGTCGCTCCGCGCCGATTACAGGATGTTTGGCCTGATGCTCGCCGGAAAGATGGACGCAGAGATTTCCAGGGTCAGGCCGAACGGCTGACGTTTGACCGGCCCGGAACAATTCATTAAAGTCTTCTGGCGAACCCGCTCCCCACCGTCAAGTCAATAATTTTCAGGCACGCAGTTGATGGACTCGGCCGCGAGCAGCCGCGCGCTCGCCCCGACCTGTCAAAATCAAACTTAAGGGGTCAACAAATGAAACTGTGCTTAAACCTAATTATCGCCCTCCTGCTGCTCGCGCCCGTTATCGACGCGCAGACGCAGCCGCCCTCTGAATCCGCGCTCGAACGCTTTCTCCGCTACGCGAAGATTGACACGCAGTCGAAGGAAGACCAGGGGAAAGTTCCGAGCACGGCCAAGCAGCTGGTGCTGGCCAACCTGCTGGCCAAAGAGCTGAAGGAGCTGGGCGCGCAGAACGTCCGCGTCAGCGAGTTCGGCATCGTCTACGCCAGCGTGCCGGGGAATCTGCCGGACAACTCCAGGGCTCCCGTCATCGGCCTGATCGCGCACATGGACACCTCGCCGGAGGTCTCTGGAGAGAACGTCCAGCCCATCATTCATAAGAACTACCGCGGCGGCGACATCGTGCTGCCGAAAGACCCCGCGCAGGTCATCTCCGTCGAGAAGAACCCGGACCTCAAGAACCTCATCGGCGACGACATCATCACCGCCGACGGGACGACCCTCCTCGGCTCCGACGATAAGGCAGGCTGCGCCGAGATTATGACGATGATTGATATTCTCAGGCGTAATCCGCAGCTCAAGCACGGCACGCTGGCCATCGCCTTCACCCCGGACGAAGAGGTCGGCGGCGGGATAGACAAGTTCGACGTGAAGGGCTTCGGCGCGCAGTTCGCCTACACGGTTGACGGCGAGGAGCTGGGCGAGATCAGCGACGAGACCTGGAGCGCGCGCACCGCCACCATTCGCTTCCAGGGCAAGAACACGCATCCGGGCACGGCCAAAGGCATCATGGTCAACTCGGCCTTCGCCATCGCCGATTTCGTCTCCAGATTCCCCGGCGACATGCTGCCGGAAACGACCGAAGGGCGCGTCGGCTTCGTTCACCCGTACACGGGCGAGGTCGGCGTCGAGGAATCCAGTCTCAAGATTCTGCTCCGCGACTTCGAGCTTGCCGGGCTGGATGCCAAGGAAGCGATGCTCAGGAAGATGGCCGAGCAGACGGGCCGGAAATTCCCGAACGTGAAGGTCTCCGTCGAAGTCAAAGAGAACTACAAGAACATGAAGGAAGTGCTCAAAAACTTTCCGCAGTTGACCGAGTTCGCGATGGAGGCGACGCGTCGTGCCGGGCTCAAGCCGCACATCAAACCGATTCGCGGCGGGACAGACGGCGCGCGGCTGACCTTCAACGGCCTCCCCTGCCCGAACCTCTTCACGGGGGGACATAACTTCCACGGCAAGCTCGAATTCAACTCGCGGCGCGGGCTGGAAAAGACGACCGAAACGCTCATTAACCTGGTTCAGATATTCGCCGGGAAGGGCAAGTAGGAGCCGCGCTCGCAGCAAGGCCCGCGCCGCTCTGAAGCGCCGGGCAGGAACTGATTTTGAGTCGGCATTAAAGCGGAGAGGGGCCGTTTTCCTTACTTACAGGAAAACGGCCCCTCTCCGCTTTAGTTGCGCGCGGCGATTATGCGCGTTTAGTTGTGCGCGGCAATTATGCGCGGGACTAAGTTTATGCGCGGGACCAAGTTAACGACGTTTCTTACCGCCTCCGGCCCCACCCTTAGAGCCGCCTCCTTTAGAACCGCCCCCGCCACTCTTACCAGCGCCGCTTTTGGAACCGCCTTTGGAGCCGCCTCCTCCGCCCTTGCCGCCACCTTTAGAGCCGCCGCCGGAGCCTTTACCGCCACCGCCTCCCGAGCCTCCCCTGGCTGCTCCACCCTTCGAGCCTCCGCCGCCGCGACCGCCAGCCTTCGACCCGCCCTTGCCGCCGCCTTTTGAGCCGCCGCCTTTGCCCGTCGCTTTAGCGCCGCCCGCGCTGCCGCCTGAACGCGCTCCGCCTTTGGTGCTGCCTTTGGTCCCGGCCTTCGAGGCCTTCCGTCGCTTGCTGCCATCCTTGTTTGTGCCGCCGCCTGCGCTGCCGCGTCCGCCTCCGGCATTGCCGCCGGTCTTGGCCGCGCCCCTGCCGCCGCCCGTCGCACTGGTTCCGCGCGCGCTGCCGCTGACGCCGCCGCCGGTTATGCCGCCACGTGTATCAGCGCCACCGCGAGCGCCTTTTCCAGCGCCGCCTTTCGAGCCGCCGCCGCCAGCCTTCGAGCCGCCCTTGCCGCCACTCTTGGAGCCGCCGCCGCTGCCTCCGCGACCGCCGCCGGAGGCTCCTCCACCGCCGCCACCGCCCGTGCTCCCGCCGCCCTGACCAGCGCCACTTCCGGCTCCACCTTTAGAGCCGCCTCCACCACCCTTGCCGCCACCTTTAGAGCCGCCGGAGCCTTTACCGCCACCGCCTCCCGAGCCTCCCCTGGCTCCACCCTTCGAGCCTCCGCCGCCCTTGGAACCACCTGCACCGCCACCTCCGCGCGTGCCACCACCGGACGCGCCGCCACCGCCTGATGCCTCGCCGCCGGATGCGCCGCCGCCATCGCCCGTGCCGCCTGAGCCCCCGGAGCTGCCTGAGCCGGAACCTGTGCCCTCGCCTCCGCTGGCAGAGCCGCCCCCGCCTGCGCCGCTCCCGGACGTTCCGCCGCCGGTACTGCTGTCGTCGGCCATGTTTGCGCCCATGCCCGTGGCACGGCCGATGGCTGCACCGCCGTGGCCGCTTTCGCCGCCGCCACCGCTTGCTCCGCCCGTGTCGCTCATCGCGCCGGTCCCTGCTCCGGCATCGCTTCTTTGATCGTCCCCGTTGTTTCCATTGCCTTGATCGGACATCTCGTCTACTCCTTTTTTGAGTTGAACCCAAAGTGTTAGAGGGTGAATTAGGTGATCCCAAAGAGCACGACTTCTTTGCGGCGGAGAATAGCACAACTCGTGCGCGTGTGTTTCACTCTTTCTCCTCTCAAGGAGGAAAAATCGGGTGTCCGGCCGGGCCCGTTTGCCCGGCGCCCCCGGCAGCGTTTATAAATAGCCCGCGGCTGCCCCCTGGCGGCACTCCCGGACAGAGATGGAAGCACTCTCTTCGACACTGACCGTGCTGACGGCCATGATTACGCCCGCCGTGCTGATTTCGGCCTGCGGGACGATGATTCTCTCGACCTCGACGCGACTCGGGCGCGTCGTAGACCGCGTCCGCAACCTCTCCGACAGGCTCGAAGAGCTGGCCGAGGGCGAGCAGATGAAGCTGCTCGAAGAGAGGCGCATAGTCATCTTCGAGCAGCTGGACAAGCTGACCAGCCGCGCGCGCATTCTCCAACGCGCGATGACCCTCTTTTACACGGCGCTCGGCGTCTTCGTCTTTACCAGCGTGGCCATCGGCATCGTCGCCGTCTCGGGCTCGCGCTACAACTGGATTCCCATCATCTTCGCCCTGCTCGGCGCTTGCTGTCTCCTGTACGGCAGCATACTATTGATCTTCGAGGCACGACTGGCCCTCGGGACCATCCATTCGGAGATGGATTTCATCTGGCAGTTCAGCAAGCATTTCGTCCCCGCCGAGGTGGTCGAGCGTTACAAGCCGCACTCGGTCCATTTCAGACGCCATGAGCGAAAGCCGAAGCCCTGAGCCGGACATCACCGGCCCATCAGAAGAGCCCTCTTACCTGCGTTTGCACAGGACCGGCGAGCTTGTCCGCCGCGTCGAGGCGCTCGAAGCCCTCCTTGAGCGCTGCACGGTCTGCCCGCGCGATTGCCTGAACAATCGTCTCAGGGACGAGATCGCGGCCTGCTATTCGGGACGGCTGCCGATAGTCTCGTCCTACACGCCGCACTTCGGCGAAGAGCCTGCGCTGGTCGGCACGGGCGGCGCGGGCAACATCTTTTTCGGCAACTGCAACCTGCGCTGCGTCTACTGCCAGAACTACCAGATTTCACAGACGCACAAAGAGCAGCTCAGGAACCAGGTAACGCACGAACGCCTGGCCGCGATGATGCTCGAACTGCAAGCGCGCGGCTGTCACAACATCAACTTCGTCTCGCCCACGCACTTCGCGCCGCAACTGGCGCGCGCCGTGCTGCTGGCCGCCGAAGAGGGTCTGCGGCTGCCCATCGTCTATAACACCAACGCTTACGACGCGGTCGAAGTCCTGCGCCTGCTCGACGGCATCATTGATGTTTACCTGCCGGACCTGAAATACGCGGATTCCGGGGCGGGGTACGAATATTCCAAGGTCAAAAACTATCGTGAGCACGCGCGCAACGCCCTGGCCGAGATGTATCGCCAGACGGGAGACGCGCTCGTCTTCGGCAGTGACAGCCTGCTCAAGCGCGGGCTGGTCGTTCGTCTCCTGGTCCTGCCCAACGACCTGGCGGGCGTGCGCGAATCTCTCGAATGGATCAGGGATACCTTAAGCCCGCGCGTCGCCGTCTCGATGATGGCGCAATACTACGCGACGAACCGCGCCGCGACCGACGCCCGCTACACGCTGCTCTCACGGCGCATCACGGAATCGGAATGGCTGCGCGCGCTCTCGGCGCTCGACGAGCTGGGGATGGAGGAGGGCTGGATGCAGGAGTACGACGGCGCAGCCCACTACTACCGCCCCGATTTCACAGACAGCGAGACGCCCTTCAAAGACATACGCGATTTCACCTGAGGCATTGCCGCCCCGATGGCAGTGTACCCAGGCTAATTCCCGGCGACGCAGTCAGATATAAGTATAGCTGTGCAGAGCAATGAGAACATGTACGATTAAATCCAGAATGTTTTGGCTGCTCTTTGTAGCCGTTCTATTTTTGCCGCTTAAGGTAGCGGTAGGACAATCTCCGGCATCGTCGCCGCAGCCTGCGGTAATAAAAGCGGTCGCACCTACTTACCCACATATCGCTGCCGCTAAAGAGATAGCCGGCAAGGTTGTGGTTGAGGCGCACATCAATTCAGAGGGCGTAGTAAGCTATACTCGATCAATTGATGGCCCGATAGTTTTGCGACAAACTGCCGAAGAGGCTGCCCGAAAATGGCTCTTTGCCGGGGATGAACATAGAAGCCCAAGTGTCATACAGCTTATCTTTATTTTCAACATCGTGTCGAAGAACACTGCTTCGGATGAATTACCGCCCATATTTATGCCGCCCCACAGCGTGGAAGTAAGAACGAAAGTACCGGAGTTGATTTTTGATAAAAACGTTGACCCCCGGGGTTATGTCAAACCCACCAAGAGAAGAAGAAGATTTCGCTCCAGTTGAATTAAAAGCAGATACCCGGGTTTGCGATACTTGCGGCTGCTCACGTCCGCAGTTGTTATTTAACTATTGAGGGCGATCAAAATATTGCTTCCCGCCCTACTTGAAAATCGAATACAGGTAGTAATATCGGGCGGCGAGCCTGAGTTAAGTCTTAGCCGAGATGAGGGGTGCGTCAGCGGCGTACCTTTGATAGAACTTGACCTTCAGATTCTCTTCGAGCATCCGCGAATCGTAAGGCTCGAAGCCTTGCAGGTAATCCTCCGGCATGAAGGTCTCAGCGCCTTCGACCGCAAGCGGTATCTCCGTCACCAGCCATCTATCTATGTCCTGAAGAAAGAGACGAAAGATTTGCTCGCCGCCGATGATGAAGAGGTCGCAAGAGAGGTAAGGCTTCAGCGAGAGCACTGACTGGCGGTCTCTGAGCAGGACCAAACCTTCGCGTGATTCCACTTCCGATTGCCTGCTGAGGACGATGTTGAGCCGTCCAGGCAAAGGCTTCCCGAGCGTCGCCCAGGTCCTGGAGCCCATCACGCAGGCGTGCCCCGTCGTCTGCTGTTTGAAGAACCGGAGGTCCGCGGCGTAATGCCAGGGCAGCGTCCCGCCCTTGCCGATGGCCCCGTTCCTGTCTACGGCGACGATGCCGGTGATTGTCATAGACGCTCTCTTCAGCCGACCTCACGCGCCCGGCCATTTCCCGAACTGGGATTAGACGGCGACGGGCGCTGCGATTTTGCCGTGAGACTTATACCCGACCAGCTTCAGGTTCTCGTAGCGCACGCCAAGCAAGCCTTTGAGCCCGCGCAACGCCCGCCCGCCCTCATCGTCCAGTATCTCAAGACGCGGCAGCGGCAGCGGCTCGCGCGCCAGCAGCTCCGCGACCTGCTCCATGTGATTCAAGTAGATGTGATAATCGCCGAGCGTGTAGATAAACTCGCCCGCCTCCAGCCCGCAGACGTGCGCGACCAACTGTGTCAACAGGGCGTAAGAGCTGATGTTGAAGGGCACGCCGAGAAAGGCGTCGGCCGACCGCTGGTAAAGCTGGCAATGCAGCACGCGCTCCTCTTCGACCTTGAATTGAAAGAGGGTGTGACAGGGCGGCAAATCAACCTGCTCGCACTGCGCCGGGTCCCAGCCCGTCACGATCAAGCGGCGCGAGTTCGGATTGCTTTCGATGTTCTCAAGCAGGCGCGCGATCTGGTCCACGCCGTCGCGCAGCGGGTAATGGCCGCCGAAAGAGCGCCAGAGATAACCGTAAACGGGACCGAGGTCGCCGGGCTCGCGGCCGAAGCGCGCCGTGTGCTCGGCGTCGGCCCACTCGGCCCAGATGTCCACCCCCTTTGCTCTGAGCGCCGCTTCGTCGGTCTCCCCGCGTAGAAACCAGAACAACTCCTCGGCCACCCAGCGAAACGGAATCCGCTTGGTCGTGACGATGGGAAAGCCGTCCCGCAGGTCGAAGCGTGTTTGATACCCGAAGTGAGAGATGGTCCCGACCCCGGTCCGATCCCTGTGCTCTTTGCCACGGGCGAGGATTGATTTGAGCAGATCGTGATATTGTTTCATAGGCGGAATCCGGGAGGGCCGCTGGCCTCAGGGTGCTCGACTTTGGAAAAAGCGCCTGCCGGTGCTATATAGAGCTTACGAAGAAGAGAAAATTTCTGCAACGTTTAGAGTTTGCAGGCTGCAACAGTGGAGACGACCCGCGCGCTCCGCAGAGAGCGACTGAAGACGCATATGAGTTGGCCCATCGGCACAAATGTTGACCAGCAGGCCCCGGATTTCATGCTTTTCGACGAGCAGGGGCGCGAGTGGCGCTTGAGCGAGAGACGCGGGCGCGTCGTCGTCCTGCTCTTTTATCCGGGCGACGATACGCCGGTCTGTACCAGGCAGTTGTGCTCCGTGCGCGACCGCTGGCAGGATTACATGGCGACGGGCGCGGAGATCGTCGGCATCTCGACCGACACGGTCGAGTCGCATCTCAAGTTCAGCGAGAATTACAGGCTGCCGCTGCGCCTGCTGGCCGACCCCGAAGGCCGTGTGACGCGGCTCTACGGCGTTCGCTCCTGGCTGCCGCGACGCTCGGCTCGCGCCGTCATCGTCGTTGACGCGCACGGCATCATACGCTACCGCAAGGTCGAGCCGCTGTCGCTCTTTCGTCCGAACGACAGGCAGGTCATCGCCGCCATTCACACGGCGCAGTCCGACCTTTCGTCTGCGCAGCAGGCGCAATTATAGGCTTCCCGAAGGAGAAGAATGTTATGTCAGACAAGGTCAAGTGCGCGCGTTGCGGGCAGAAGCGCCCCGCGCTCGGGTTCGCGCCCGTCCCGACGGAGCTGGGGCAGAAGATCGGCGCGGAAGTCTGCCAGCCCTGCTGGGCCGAGTGGCTTCAGAAGCAGAGCCAGATCATCAATCACTACGGGCTCGACCTGTCGAACCCGGACACACACGGCTTTCTCTTCGACAACATGAAGGCATTCTTCTACGGCTCGCCGGAGGGCCTGGCGCAGATAGACACGACGAAGGAAGGCAGCGTCGAATGGTAGGCGCAGAGACGGGCAGCAATTTGGGCTTGCGCAAGAACGGCCAGTCAGGTTACTATCCGCCATCCCGAGGTATGACACTGCCTGGATTCAATGCTTTGACATCTTTCCTGAAAAGCGATGAGAACGGATAAATCATCTTAACGCTCCGGGCAGGCGCTTGGTAAGTTATCATTCAATTTAGAGAGACCGCGTTGCCGGTTCCCCGCGGACGATGCAATGGCGGTTACACCACTTAGAGGACAGGCTCGACAGGAGAAAATCAATGAAGATGAAACTAGCGGCGCTTCTGGCCACGATTGTTCTGGGACTGGCAGGCTGCGGCAATAACGCCAACACAGGCAACACCGGCACGAACGCAAACTCCAACGCTAACGCCAACAGGACTTCCAACACGACCTCTTCGACGGGCGCTGCTACTAAGGCCGACGAGAACATGGTCAAGGCCAACGCCAACGCGTCAGACGAGACGGGCGGAACGAAGGAAGGCTGCAAATGCTCTGCGGCCGGAATGGCCTGTAATACGAAGCCCGGAGAGAAGGGCTGCTGCGGCGCGAAAGACGGCGCTTGCTCCTCGATGGTTGACGGCAAGTCCTCTTGCTGCTCCGGCAAGGGCGATAAGGATGCGGCCTGCTGCTCCGCGGCCGGAAAGATGGCGATGGGCGATAAGGGCATGGAAGGCAACGCCTGCGGCCCCACCGGCACTGAGAAGAAAACAGCAGCCCCCGCCCCGGCTGGCAAGAAGTCCTAAGGACTTTTCCCGCCAGCTCGAACCCCGAAGATTGAAAAGGGTGGCGCTCTCCTTAGAAGAAGCTCGCGCGAGCTTCTTCAGGAGAGCGCCACCCTTTTCGCCTGCCTCGGCCGACATTCCGCTTGCCTCTTCTCAAATAACTGATTTAAGATAACGCCGCTTTAAGTTCCCCTTAAATATTCTTCATGCTCAATACGGCGCGCCGCTTTAGTTCAAGGCGCGGGCGCGTCCTTCGTCTGCACGAAGACCCTTTTGAAGCTCTAACCACCCGAAAGTGAGAAATTCTTTGGGAGGCACCCTGACCATGAAAAAACTCGCGGTTTTTGTCGCCTGCATGACTCTCGCCGCATTGACGTTCGGCTGCGGCGGAAACGACAACGCATCCAATACGAGTTCGTCCAACGCGGCCGCGACCACCGGCAACAACGCCAACCGGAACACCAACACCGCCGCCGCCAACAACGCCAACGCGACGAATGCCAACAACGGCCGCCCGACCTTCAACGCCAACATCAGCCAGGAGGAGTACGAGAAGACTAAAGAGGGATTCTCCAACCAGGCCAGGGAGTTGGGCGATAAGGTCGGAACGAGTCTGAGCGACGGCTGGCTCTGGACAAAGACGCGCGGCGCGCTGATGTCGGCCGCAGACCTGGAAGAGACGGGCATCAACGTGGATGTCAACAACGGCGTCATCATCCTGCGCGGGACGGTCCCGAGCAACGACCAGGTCAAGAAGGCTGACGCCGCCGCCAAGAGCGTCAGCGGCAGCAAGGGCGTCCAGAATCAATTGAAGGTCGGCGCTGGCGGCAATACCGGCAACGGCAACAAGAATTCGGGGGCGAACAGGTAGCGGGGCACGAACCCGCCCATGCCCTGCCGGACGCTTTCTATTAACGCTCGATCAACGAAACTTTCTCCGGGGCGGGCGGACTCCTCTCGACCCGCCCCGACTTTTCGGCGAAGAGGTCTGCCTCGCCGGATGCTTCACTGCCCGACCGGGCGGTGTGATTCCTATTCAGTGCCAGAGAACTCCATGAGAACCGTTCAGCGCAGCTTCATCTTCGCAACCATCGCCCTCGCAGTCTTCCTGGCGGGCGCTCACCCGGCACGCGCGCAAACGAGCGCCATAGACACTTACGCCATCACCAACGCGCGCATCGTCCCGGTCTCCGGCCCAGTCATCGAGCGCGGCACGCTGCTGATTCGCAATGGCCTGATTGCGGGCGTCGGCGCACAGGTCGGCGTACCGGCGGACGCGCGCGTGATTGACGGCACGGGATTGACCGTCTATCCGGGGCTGATTGACTCCAACACGACGCTCGGGCTGCCGCAGGCTGCGCCCGTGACGGGGGCCGGACGCGGCTCTCCCGTCACGGTCCCGACGCCCGCAGCGGCAACAGCAGCAGCGACTCCGGCTCCGATTGCGCCGCTGGTCGCCGCCACTTCAAACCCTGTCCACCCGCCCGGGATGCAACCGGACGTGCTCGTCGTTGACCTGCTTCAGCCCGGCGGCGCTCAGCTCGAAGCGGCGCGCAACGCTGGCATCACGGCCGCGCTGACAGCGCCGCGCGACGGCATCCTGGTCGGACAGTCGGCCTTCATCAACCTCGCGGGCGAGACGGCGCAGCAGATGATCGTCCGCGCTCCGGTCGCCCTGCACGTCAGCTTCACGCCGCTGCGCTCAAACGTTTACCCTGGGTCGCTGATGGGCGTCTTCTCGTCGCTCAGGCAGATGCTGCTCGACGCCGGGCGGCAGCGTGAGGCCACGCAGATTTACGAGCGTTCGCCCAGGGGTTTGCGCCGTCCGGCACAGGACAAGGCGCTCTCGGCGCTCTATCCCGTGCTGGCGCGCGAGATGCCGGTGGTGATGTACGCCAATACGGAGCGCGAGATTCGACGCGCGCTCGAACTGGCAGCGGAATTCAACCTCCGCCTGATTCTCGCCGGTGGCGCTGAGAGCTGGAAGGTCGCGGACCGTTTACGCGACGTGCCCGTCCTGCTCTCGCTCAACTTTCCGAGGCGCACGGCGACGCAGTTGCCCGAAGCCGACCCGGACCCGTTGCGCGTGCTGCGCGAGCGCGTCAATGCGCCGAAGACGGCCGGGCGGCTGGCCGCCGCGCGCGTCCGTTTTGCCTTTCAATCCGGCGCGATGACGAACATGACGGACTTTCTCGCCAACGTCACGAAGGCCATCGAAAACGGTCTCTCGCGCGACGAAGCGCTGCGCGCGCTGACCATCCATCCGGCCGAGATTCTGGGGGTCGCTGACCGCCTCGGCTCGCTCGAAGTCGGCAAGATAGCCAACCTGACCGTGACGCGCGGCGACATCTTTGACCGCAACATGCGGCTGGCACAGGTCTTCATTGACGGGCGGCCCTTCGAGTTGAAGCAGGTGACGCCCGGCGCTGTCGGCCAGGCCAGCGGGACCTGGACGCTCGGCGTCAACCTCGGCGAAGGCGACCAGGCCATGACGCTCGTCCTGCAACAGGAGGGCGAGAATCTGCGCGGCTCCATTCAGGGCTCGCTCGGCTCGGCTCAAATAGCCAACGCGTCCATCGGCACGGGCGGAGACCTGCGCTTCACGGCCCCCCTGACCATCGGCGGCGTCACGACCGAAGCCACTTTCACGGGCACGATCAACGGCAACGAAATGCGCGGCACGGTGCAGGTCGTAGGCCGCTCGCCGGGCTCCTTCACGGGAACCAGGGCAGGCGGCCCGCCCGCGATGACGACGCCCGCGCCTCCCTCTTCCGCGCCGCCGCGCACGCCCGCGACTCAACCGCCCGCGCAGCCGCCAGCGCAGCCCGGCCCGACCGCCGCGGCGGACCTTTCGGGCGACTGGACGCTGGCTCTAAGTGTTGGCCCCAGGACCGTTCCGGGCACACTCAGCTTGCGCCAGGAGGGCACGAAACTGTCCGGGACGCTGCACAGCCCCTTCGGGACGACGGAGCTGGCCGACGGCTCAATCGGGGTCGGCACTTTCCGCTTCGTCTCGACGGCCAGCGTCGAGGGACGCACGGTCGAAATGAGCATCACGGGGGTCGTCGGCGATAACAAAATAAGCGGCAGCATCATCTCGGAAATAGGCTCGACGACATTCACAGGAACAAAACCGTAAGGCTGGAAGTTTCGATGCCGGGCTTGCGGCTTGAAGTCGAAGAGACGCCGCAACGACAGAGCCCGACACCGGAACCCGAACCGGAGAGCGCATGAAAAAGCTGATTACATTCATACTCTTACTTTCGCTGGCGGGGCTGGCGCTGCCCGCCTCCACGCAGGCGCAGCAGGGCTCGGCCCAACAGCGTGGCGGCGAGGGCGGCGCGGAGACGTTGATTCGCAACGCGACGATTCTGACCATCTCGCACGGCACTTTGCAGAACTCGGACATCCTCCTGCGCAGGGGCAAGATCGCCGCCATCGGCCAGAACCTTAAGGCATCGGCGGGTGCGCGCGTGATAGATGCGAGCGGCAAGTACGTCATGCCGGGCATCATAGACTGCCACTCGCACTCGATGCTCGACGCCGTCAACGAGCTGACGCTCTCCGTGACTTCGATGGTGCGCACGCGCGATGTCCTGAACCCCAACGACCCGGACCTCTACCGCGAGCTGGCGGGCGGAACGACTACGCTGAACCTCCTGCACGGCTCGGGCAATGCCATCGGCGGGCTCAACACTGTGGTCAAGATCAAGTATGGACGGCCCGTCGAAGAGTTCATCTTTGCGGGCGCGCCGCCGGGCATCAAGTTTGCGCTCGGCGAGAATCCGAAGCGGACGAACTCGCCGCCGACGCCGGGACAGCCGCGCCGTTATCCGGCGACCAGGATGGGCGTCGAAGAGGTCATCCGCGATGCCTTTACGCGGGCGCGCGACTACCGGGCCGAGTGGAACGAGTATCGCGCGGCCCAGAAGCGCGGCGAGAAGAACCTGCTCCCGCCGCGCCGCGACCTTCAGCTCGAACCCCTCGTCGAAGTCCTCGAAGGCAAGCGTTTCGTCCACGCGCACTGCTACCGGGCCGACGAGATTCTGATGCTGCTCAGGGTGGCCGACGAATTCGGCTTCAAGATCAGGACGCTTCAGCACGGCCTGGAAGCCTACAAGGTCGCCAGGGAGATTGCGCGCCACGGCGCTGCCGCCTCTATCTTCGCGGACTTCTGGGGCTACAAGATCGAAGCCTACGACGCGATTCCCTATAACGCCGCCATCCTGACACGCGCGGGCGTCAACGTCTCGCTCAACTCGGATTCGGATGAGCGCGCGCGCCGTCTCAACGTGGATGCCGCCAAGATGGTCAAGTACGGCGACATGACTGAAGACGAAGCGCTTAGGATGATTACCATCAATCCGGCCTTACAGCTCGGCATACAGGAGCGCGTCGGCTCGCTCGATGTCGGCAAGGATGCCGACGTGGTTATCTGGAACGGCCATCCGCTGAGCGTCTATTCGCGCGTCGAGACCACTTTCGTTGACGGCGAAGTCTTCTTTGACCGCGAGCAGGACTTCGCACGCCGCGCCGAATTGCAGCGCGAGCGCGCCCAACTGGAGCAGGCCGAGCCGAATCGCCCGCCCGCACAGGGCGGCACATCGCCTCCGCTCCCGCGCGGGCGGCGTCCCGCTTATTCCGATGACGACGATGTCTGGGACGGAGGCAATAACCGCCGATGAGAAATAATGAACGCCCGAACACGGAGTCACGCCGGAACCGCGACGCAAAGCTGCCGTGCTTGGAGATATTCGTCACTGAAACGACTGTTACTGGAATGAATGTTACTGGAATGAATGTTACTGGAATGCCTGTCGCCGAGCTGCCCGTCGCCAGGGCGCACATCACTGCCAGGTTTCTCCTGGCGCTGTTTTTCTCCCTGTTGCTCATCGCTGGCGCGAAGGCACAACAGGTTCCCGGCGGCACGGCGCAACAGGGCGCGGGCGGCGCACAGGGCCTCTACATTATCCGCAATGCGCGCATCGTCACCGTCAGCGGCCCCGAGATAGAGAACGGGTCGGTCGTCATCCGCAACGGCAAGATAGAAGCTGTCGGCGCGAGCCTGCCCGCTCCGGCCGGGGCGCAGGAGATAGACGCGCGCGGCCTGACCGTCTATCCCGGCATGATTGACGCAGGGACCTCGATGGGCCTGGTCGAGGTCGGCAGCGGCGCGCCGGGAACGGTTGACCTGACGGAGGTCGGCGACCTCAATCCGAATGCTCAGGCCATCGTGGCCGTCAACCCGCACAGCGCGCACATCGGCGTCACGCGGGTCAACGGCATCACGAGCGTCCTGACGCTGCCGCTTGGCGGCATCATCTCGGGCCAGGCGGCCCTGATTAATCTAGACGGCACGACGCCGCAGGAGATGGCCATCACATCTTCGGCCGGGCTGGTCATCAATTTCCCGCGTGCCCCGACGGCCAACGCCGATTCTTTCTTCAACCAGCAGAGCACCAATCTGAGCGAAGCGATGACGACGCGCGACCGGCAGGTGGAACAGCTGCGGACAACCCTGCGCGATGCCGAGGCTTACGGCAAGGCGCAGGACGCGTCCGCGCGCGACGAACGGCTTCCGCGTCTTGAGCGAAACGTTATCCTGGCATCGCTCGTTCCCTTCGTGCGCGGCGAGCGGCCCGTCATCTTTCGCGCCGACCGCGAGAGCGAGATTCGCGCAGCCCTGCGCTTCGCGGGTGAGATGCGCCTGCGCCCGATCATTCTCGGCGGCAACGATGCCTGGAAAGTGACGACGCTGTTGAAAGAACGCAACGTCCCTGTGATCCTGACGGGCGTGCTCGATCTGCCCGTCCTCGAAGACGATTTCTACGACGCGCTCTATGCCAACGCGGCCCGGCTCCAGGAGGCGGGCGTGCGCTTCTGCATCTCGACGGGCGACACGGGCGCACACGTCCGCGACCTGCCCTTTCAAGCAGGGATGGCAGCATCTTTCGGCCTGCCCCGCGCCGAAGCCGTCAAGGCCGTCACGCTCTACCCGGCCCAGATCATGAACGTCGCAGACCGCCTCGGCTCAATCGAGCCGGGCAAGATGGCCAACCTGGTCGTCACGGACGGCGACCTGCTCGAAGCGCGGACACACGTTCGCTATCTCTTCATCGGCGGCCGTCCCGTGCCGCTGACCAGCCGTCACACGGAACTTTACGAACAGTTCAAGAACAGGCAGTAGCAACAGAGGAAAAACTGTAGAAGAGGAAGCAGACTATGCTTAAGAGTTCCAAGTCGTTCAGAGCAGCCTTTGCAGCGGCCGCTCTGCTGGCCCTGGCCTGGACGGACGGCGCGAAGGTCGCCGCGCAGTCAAAGTCAGGGCCGCAGGATGCATCGCCCGCCGCACAGTATTGCATCCAGAGCGGAGGTGTGGTCCAGACCAGGTACCCGGCCTATAACACTAACGGCAGCAGCCCTTTGAGATTGGCTGGCTCGGCCCAGTTCTGCCAGTTCACGAGCAGCACGGACCAGTCCAAGATCAACATCAGCCTGGACACTCTCTACACCCAGCAGCCCTCTTTAGCCGCCCTCGCTTATATCTTCAAACCAGCCTATACGCCCGACAAGAACAAGAGCAGCAATCCGATGTCCGTCTACTGCTCAGAGATTGGCGGGACGGACCTCTTCGGCGGGCCGACGGGCAACGGGGCATGGGTGCTGGAAAACAATCCCTCCGACATAGTCGCCATGTGCGTCATGCCCGATCTCTCCATGATTGACGACGCGGGGCTGTTTTATCACACGGCCGGATTCATCAAGGGAGTTGATTTAACCAAGTACCTCAGGTTCAAGCCGACAGGCGAGCTTAAAGGGGGCCGTCCGACTCCCTTTCGCAAGTAAGGACCGGGCAACATTTTAAAGCCCGCGCGGCATTCACGACGCGGCATCGGGCCAGGCGGGCAGAGGCTTCCCGGCCCAGACCCAGACGATGAAATCCGTCAGCGGCGGCTCGCCCCCGAGTTCGCGCAAACGCGTATTGACCTGGCCGCGATGATAGGCGCTGTGCATTGCGACCTGGAGCAGCGTTTCGCCGAGCGTCGGGGCTGCGGCCGTTCGCCCGAGCCGTGACTCGAACATCCTGGCCCAGGGCACGACCGCTGCGCGCTGCAAATCCTCGCCGCCGAGCCCGTCCAGGTAGCCATCTATCCCGGCGTAGTATTCGCGCGCCCAACCGAGAAGAGCGGCGTTATCGTCGAAGCCCGAACGCTGCGGGCCGGAGGCATCGCCCTTCCAGACCTGTAGAAACGCGCGCTGAACCATGTGGATGTGATGAAGACGCTGGCGCAAAGACGCATCGTCAGCCGCGGCCGGGAGAGCCGCCACCGCAGCCCAGACCTGCGCGTCCGCCCACTCCATATGTCGAAACAGCTCCCGGAGACCGGAAAGGTCGTTCAAGCGAAATCCCCTCTCGTCAAATGGGTGCGGAATAATGTACTCCGCACGCGAGTTTTGCGCCGCCGTTTCACTCCTTGAGAGCCCATTTGGCGAGGCTCGCGACGACCGTTACCAGCTCGGCCGGTTCGACCGGCTTCGGCAGGTGTAGCTGAAAGCCGGAACGGAGCACCTTCATCCGGTCCGCCACCCTGGCATAGGCCGTCAAAGCGGCCGCCGGTGTCCGCCCGCCCTGCTCCGCGGAGAGCGCCCGCACCTTTGCGATGAGCGTGTAGCCATCCTCTTCGGGCATTCCCAGGTCGCTCAACAAAACGTCCGGCCTCAGGGTCGTGAGCGCCGTCAGGCCCTCGCCCGCCGACGATGCAGTGCTCACGCGCGCCGCGCACTGCTCAAGCAGATAACGCACGAGCAGGCGCGTGTCCTCTTCGTCGTCAACGACCAGAACGTGCAGCCCTTTGAGTTCCGGCAGGCAGTTGAAGGGCACGCCCTCGCTGGCCCTCGGGTGAACTCTTTCCTCAACCTTATCGAGCGACACGTCACCGGCGCGGGTGGCAATCAACGGCAGCTTGACTGTGAAGGTCGCGCCCTTACCGTCGCGCCCGCTCTCGGCCTCGGTCGTGCCGCCCTGCATCTCTACGAGGTGACGCACGATGGCGAGCCCGAGTCCGAGCCCGCCGTGCTTTCTGGTGATGGTCGAGTCGGCCTGGCGAAAGCGGTCGAAGATGAAGGGCAAAACCTCCGGCTTGATTCCCGGCCCGGTGTCCGTGACCGTAATCTCGACGTGCGAGTCAACGCGCATCAGGCTGACCTGCACGTGTCCCTTCCTCGGAGTGAACTTGATGGCGTTGGTCAGCAGGTTCCAGACGACCTGCTGGAGGCGCGACGGGTCGCCCAGAACCATGCTCTCGCCGGAGTCGAGCACGCGCTGAAGCCTGATCTCCCTGGCTTCCGCCGCGGGCAGCACAGACTCGACGGCGGCCTCGATGACATCCGCCAGCTCGACCGGACGGACTTCGAGCCGCATCTTGCCCATGATGATCCGGGAAACATCCAGAATGTCGTCAATGAGCTGTGCTTGCAGTTGGGCGTTGCGCCGGATGATCTCGATGGCGCGCTCCCTGTAGCCCTCTTCGAGCAACCCGTCGCCGAGCAGGCGCGACCATCCGAGGACAGCCGTTAAGGGAGTACGCAGTTCGTGCGAGAGCGTGGCGAGGAATTCGTCCTTCGTGCGGTTGGCCTCCTCTGCCTCGCGGCGCGCATTGACCTGCTCGGTAATGTCCACCCCGTGCGCGAAGATGCCGGAGATCGTCCCGTCGGACTCGAAGATCGGCTGGTAGACGAAATCCAGAACCCTCTCTTCCGGCGCGCTTCCGGCCTCGCGCTGGACCAGGGCGTGCATCTCGCGCCCGAGATAAGGCTCGCCCGTCTGCCAGACCCTGTCGAGCAGCTCGAAGAATCCCTGTCCCGCTATTTCAGGCAGCGCCTCGCGGGCAGGTTTGCCGAGCACCTCGCGGTGTCCGATGAGCTGCAAATAGGAGGGGTTCGTCAACTCGAAGACGTGCTCCGGGCCGCGCAGAGTGGCGATGAAGGCGGGCGCTCGCGTGAAGAGGTAACTCAGCCGCGAGCGTTCCCATTCCAGTTGTTTGAGCAGCCGCTCGCGCTCTTCCTGCGCCCGTTTTTCCGCGGCGATGCCCCTGACTTCGATGATCGTGCCGACGGTCTCGGTCTCGCCGCGAAGCGGGCTCGCGGTGAAGGCCACGGGGTAGAAAGAGCCGTCCTTGTGAACGAATATCTCCTCGCCCTGTTCCCGGTTGTCCCTGGTGAAAGCCCTGTCTATCGGACACTCTTCGAGAGGGTAAGGCGTCCCGTCAGGACGAGAAGAATGGATGAAGTAATGAAGGGGTCGGCCCTGAACCTCGCCGAGCGTATAGCCGGTCAGCTTCTCGGCCGCCGGGTTCATGTAGGCGCAATGCTGGCGCTCGTCAATGATGAACAGCGCGACGGTGGCGTTGTTGAAAACCGTCTCAAGCTGCCTTCTGGATTTTCGCAGCTCCTCTTCGGCCACCTTTCGCTCCGTGATGTCGCGCGTGAAGCAACGCGTGTGGACGAACCTGTCGGCCTCCCACATCACGTTCGAGTTAATCAGCACATACCGGACACCGCCGTCCTTACACTTGAGCTTCGCTTCGTAGTTGTGAAGCGTCTCATTATTCAAGAGCCTGCGCAGGATATCGCTGATGGCCCCTTCGTCGGCGTGAAACTCCGAGATGTGACGACCGATATACTCTTCGCGGTCGTAGCCGAGCAGGTCCAGCTCCGCCTGATTGGCCCAGAGGATAGTGCCGTCCGCGCCGACCCAGTGCAGCCCCACCGAAGCGTTCTCGACAAAGTCGGAGAGCTCGCGCTCGCGCCTGCGCAGCTCCTCTGTACTGCTCGAATCCTCGGGAGACTTTTCACTAATCAGGACATCATTGGACATCAGTTTTTTTGGCCTTTAGCTCTTCGGAAGCATGTTCTCGGGAAAGCGCCTTTGCGGAAATTGTACGTAAACCGGGGGGTGGGTTCATTATAGGAGGTAATACAAAGATTTACACCTAATTTGATGCGAGCTAAAGAAATTGCACACGATAACTCTCATCCGCATGGAGAGTTATCGTGTGCGATTGTGAGTGTGCGCTGACGGGCTGAGGT
>DASVWH010000111.1:0-1670 GCA_036389715.1 Pyrinomonadaceae bacterium
GCGGCGTCTAAGCATAGAGCCGTCGCCCGGCGAACGGGAGCGACAGGGACTTTCCCCTCGCTGCTACAACCGGCTTTCGCCTTTCACCTTTTTAGTTTTGCCTTTAGAATTGGCGCGCAATCACAGCCTGGCGGATTGGAGAACTTAATGGCGACGTTATCATTCTGGGGCGGGGTCGGGACTGTCACAGGCTCCAAGTATTTGATTGAAGGCGGGCGGGGGCGGGTGCTCGTGGATTGCGGGATGTTCCAGGGCCTGAAGGAGTTGCGGGAGCGCAACTGGCAGGACCCGCCGTTCGATCCCGCGTCGCTCGATGCCATCCTCATCACGCACGCACACATTGACCACACAGGCTACCTGCCGCGCCTCGTCTCGCAGGGCTACCAAAAGCCGATCTATTGTTCGCGCGGGACGGCCGACCTGCTCAAGATACTGCTGCCGGACGCGGGCCGCCTGCAAGAGGAGGACGCCGATTATCGCAACCGTCACAACCTGAGCAGGCACAAGCCTGCGCTACCGCTCTACACCGAAGACGACGCCCGCGAGACGATAGAGTTGATCGAGGCCGTGGCCAATACGGGCGAGCCGATGGAAGTCGCGCCGGGCATCCGCGCGGGCTTTCGCGTCGCCGGGCACATCCTCGGCTCAAGCCTCGTGCTGGTCGAAATAGAGGGAGCGGGCGACGACGGCAAGGGACGGCGCGTGCTCTTCTCGGGCGACCTGGGCCACTACGACCAGCCGATTATCCGCGACCCGGTTGCGCCCCCGGCCTGCGATTACCTGCTCGTCGAATCCACTTACGGCGACCGGCTGCACGACCCTGAAAAGCCGGAAGATGCGCTCGCGCGAATCATCAACGAGGCACACGAGCGCAACGGCGTCGTCCTCATTCCCGCTTTCGCCATCGGGCGCACGCAGGAGCTAATCTACCTGATTCGAGAGCTGGAAGATCAGAAGCGGATTCCCATCCTGCCCGTCCGCGTTGATTCGCCGATGGCGGCCGCCGCGACCCAGGCTTACGGCAAACGCACGGAGGAGCAGGACGAAGATTACGCGAGCGTCCTGGCACGCCGCGAACATCCGCTCCAGACTCACTCGATGCTGACGGCCTCTTCGCGCGACGAGTCCAAGCGTTTGAACGACGAGCAGGGCGCGCGCGTCATCATCAGCGCTTCGGGGATGATGACGGGCGGGCGCGTCATGCATCACGCGCGCAGAATCCTGCCCGATAAGAATGCGACGATAGTCTTCGTCGGCTACCAGGCGGCGGGGACGGCCGGGAGGCGCATTCTGGACGGCCAGCGCGAAGTCAAAATCATGGGCCAATTCGTGCAGGTCAACTGCAAGATCGAGCGTATCGGGGGCTTTTCGGCGCACGCCGACTGGAAAGAGGTCCTGCGCTGGCTGGAGGGAATGGCCGGTCGGCCGCGCCGCACCTTTCTCACGCACGGCGAGCCGGAGGCGGCCCGGGCAATGGCCGGGCACATCAAAGAGCAGTACGGCTGGACGGTCGAAGTGCCGCAGTACGGCGACAAATTCGAGCTTGCATGAGGCCCGCGCCGCGCGTGGAAGTAGCACTGAGCCGCATGCTATACTGCGGAGACATTCAATTTTGGTCAATAGTCAATGGTAAATGGTAGATGGATAAAGAAAGGCGGCCGCTTTTCTCT
>DASVWH010000112.1:0-50429 GCA_036389715.1 Pyrinomonadaceae bacterium
CGAAAAAAGTTAAGCACCGGAAGCAGATGAAGGGGCGCATGGGGGGTGTTGCGAACCGTGGCGGCGCCATCAGCTTCGGTGAGTACGGGTTGAAATGCCTGGAGCCGGCCTGGATCACGGACCGCCAGATTGAGGCCGCGCGTATCGCGATGACGCGCCACATCAAGCGCGGCGGCAAAATCTGGATCAGGATGTTTCCTGATAAGCCTGTCACGAAGAAGCCAGCCGAAACGCGTATGGGTAAGGGCAAGGGCGCTCCCGAATATTGGGTGGCGGTCGTCAAGCCGGGCCGCATCCTCTATGAGATAGAGGGCGTGTCGGAGGACGTGGCGCGCGAGGCGATGCGCCTGGCCGCGCAGAAGCTGCCCATCAAAACCAAGTTCGTCACGCGCGCGGAACAGGAAGGAGGCGCGATTTAAGTATGGCCAAGAGACGTGAAGAGATAGAGCGCCTGCGTGATACGTCCGACGAGGACCTCAACGGCGAGGTGGCGCGTTTGAAGGAATCCCTCTTCAGGTTGAACTTTAAGCTGGCGCTCGGCGAAGTTGACGCAGTCAAGCGAATCCGCGAAGAGAAGAAATCGCTGGCGCGGATTCAAACCATCATGCGCGAGCGCCAGACGCAGACGGCTGGTATAGGCGAATAGTTAATAGTAAATGGTCAATGGTAAATAGAAGGGCCGATTTCCCGGCCATTGACCATTGACCAGAGGAAGAGAGATGGCAGAAGAAAATCAGGAAGACGTGAAGCCGACGAGCGCTGAAACGGTTGTTGCCGAAACGACGACCGCCGGTGAGACGCTGGCGCATGAAGTTGCGCCGGGCGTTGATTCGCAGGCGGGCAACGCGACCGGCACGGAAGCGGGGCTGCGCGGCAATCGCGCTCAGAAGGTCGGCATCGTCGCCTCGGACAAGATGCAGAAGACGGTCGTCGTCCGCGTTGACCGCCAGGTCAAGCATCCGAAGTATCGCCGCTACGTGCGCCGGACCTCGAAGTTCATGGCGCATGATGAAGTGGGCGCGGCCATCGGTGACAAGGTGCGAATCGTCGAAACCAGGCCGCTCTCGGCCAGGAAACGCTGGCGCGTCGTCGAGATCGTACAGAAGGCGGAAAAATAGTTTTCAGTTTTCGGTTTTCAGTTTTCAGTTTCAAGCAGGAGCTTGTCTTTGAAGTTCGATTAGAGTTGCCTTCTTAACTGAAAACTGAAAACTCTTAACTGAAAACTGCGAACGGAGTGAGCAGCAATGATTCAGATGCAGACCTCTCTGGAGGTGGCAGACAATTCGGGCGCGCGGCGTGTCGAGATGATTATGCCGATTGGCGGGTCTACGGGGAAGATCGCTTCGCTCGGCGACCGCATCAAGGTGACGGTCAAGGAAGCATCGCCCGACGGAACCATTAAGAAGGGCACGGTGCAGAACGCCGTCATCGTCCGCACCCGCAAGGAGGTTCGCCGCAAGGACGGAACCTACATCCGCTTCGACCAGAATGCGGCCGTGCTGATTAAGGATGACGGGACGCCCATCGGGACGCGCGTCTTCGGCCCGGTGGCGCGCGAGCTGCGCGATAAGAACTATATGAAGATAGTTTCGCTCGCGCCGGAGGTGATATAAAAGTGGGACAGGGAACGAAACGCGCCAAGATCAAGAAGAACGATCAGGTGGTCGTCATCAGTGGACGCGATAAGGGCAAGCGCGGCCGCGTGCTCGAAGTCGTGCCCGCCAGGGGCAAGGTCAAGGTCGAAGGCGCGGGCATGATTAAGAAGCACCAGCGCGCCAATCCGGGCAACAATCGCGGCGGCGGCATCATTGACAAGGAAGCCTACATAGATATTTCCAATGTGCAGTTGATTGACCCGGACACGGGCAAGCCGACGCGCGTGAAATATGAAGTGCAGGGCGACGGCACGAAGGCGCGCGTGGCTGCGCGCAGCGGCCAGTCTGTCGAGAAGCCTTAAGGCTCTAAAAGTGAGAATGGGAATATCCCTGGAAACGTCCGGTCGAGAGAGTCTGAAGCCCTTTTGAGCTTCCGACGAGTAAAGACGGCGAGACCCAGGGGCGAGAGGTGAGAGAGAAATGGCAGCAAGATTGAAAGAGCGTTATACGAGCGAGATTGCGCCCGCGATCTCCAAGGAGTTCGGGATCGAGAACCCGATGGCCATCCCGCGCCTGGAGAAGATCGTCATCAACATGGGCATGGGCGAGGCCATCGCCAACGCCAAGATTCTGGACACGGCCGCCGACGAGATACGCGCCGTCACCGGGCAGAAGCCCGTCATCACGAAGGCGAAGAAATCCATCGCCTCGTTCAAGCTGCGCCAGGGGATGCCCATCGGCGTGATGGTCACGCTGCGCGGCGACCGGATGTACGAGTTTCTGGACCGCCTGGTCTCGGTTGCGCTGCCGCGCGTCAGAGACTTTCGCGGCGTCTCGCCAAAGGCTTTCGACGGGCGCGGCAATTATACGCTCGGCATCCGCGAGCAGTTGATCTTCCCCGAAATAGATTTTAATAAGGTGGACAAAACGCGCGGGATGAACATCTCGATTGTCACGACCGCGCGTGACGACGAGCAGGCGCGTGCGCTCCTTAAGGCTCTGGGGATGCCGTTCAGACAATAGGCGAGCCAAGAGTAAGCGGTACAGGGTGAAGAGCAGGAATGCAGTCACCATTTACCATCTACCATTTACCACTTAAGAATATATGGCAAAGAAATCACTGATTGCGAAAGCTAACCGGAAACCGAAGTTCGGGGTGCGCGGCTATACCCGCTGCAAGCGTTGCGGGCGGCCGCGCGGATACCTGCGCAAGTTCAACCTGTGCCGCATCTGTTTCCGCGAGCTGGCGCTGCAAGGACAAATTCCCGGCGTCGTCAAATCTAGTTGGTAAGAAAATAGGGACCGGGTATCAGTGGCTTAGGGGCCGGTAACAGCAGAAGCAGTTGCTCTTACAGACCCCTGACCCGCAGCCCCCGACCCCTACGAACGGAGTGAGTAATGACTGATCCAATCGCCGATATGCTGACGCGCATCCGCAACGCAATAGCTGCGAAACACTCGCGCGTAGATATTCCGGCCTCGAAACTGAAACTTGAGATAGCCCGCATCCTCAAGGAAGAGGGCTACATCAACAACTTCGTCACCAAGGGCGAAGGGACCAAGCGCAACATCCGCATCTTCCTGCGCTACGACGCGCGCGGAACCTCCTCGATCACGCATCTGGAGAGAGTCTCGCGCCCCGGCAGGCGCGTCTACATGGGCGCGATGGAGATTCCGAAGGTGCTCGGCGGCTACGGCGTCAACATCGTCTCGACCTCGCGCGGGCTGATGAGCGGCAAGGCTGCGCGGCGCGAAAATATCGGCGGCGAAGTGCTGGCACAAATCTATTAGCAAGCAGTGAGCCGTGAGCGGTCGGCAGCGCCTTCTGCTTTTACTGCTCGCGGCCGACAGCTGACAGAGGTTTATATGTCTCGTATTGGAAAGAAAGTTATCACCGTTCCGAGTGGCGTGACGGTCACGATCCGCGACCGTGAGCTGGAAGTCAAAGGGCCGAAGGGGACGCTCAAGACGCCCGTTCCCGAAGGCATCACCTTCCGGCAGGAAGGCGACCAATTGCAGGCCGAGCGGGCTTCGGACGACCTGGCCGCCAAGCACGGGCTGGCGCGCGCCCTGGCCAACAACGCCATCGTCGGCGTGACCGAAGGCTTCTCGAAGCAGATGGACGTGGTCGGCGTCGGCTACAAGGCGGACGTGCAGGCCAAGCGGATCGTCTTCGCGCTCGGGTATTCGCACCCAATCGATTTCCCGCTGCCCGAAGGCGTCGAAGCCAGGGCCGAGCGCGTGCCTGCGAAGACGAGCATCCAGCAGTACCAGACGACGCTCACGCTTTCGAGCATTGACAAGCAGAAACTGGGCCAGGTGGCCGCCGAGATGCACAAGCTGCGCAAGCCCGACGCCTACAAGGGCAAGGGCGTGCGCTACGCCGACGTGCAGTTGAAGCTCAAGCCGGGCAAGACCGGGAAGTAGGTCAGTGGTTGATGGTAAATGGTCAATAGAAGAACGAAGCCGTTTTCTCCCCATTTACTCTTGACCATGACCATTGACGAGGAAGAGAGATGGCAAACAAAGATCGAGCAGCGGTGCGCAACGCCGTTCACAAGCGAATCCGGCGCAAGGTGCGCGGGACGACCGAGCGCCCGCGACTGGCTGTCTACCGCAGCCTGAACCACATCTACGCGCAGGTGATTGACGACGAGCGGGGACAGACCTTGGCCTCCGCTTCGACGACGGAAAAGGAGCTGCGCGGCGGGACGGGCGGAAACGTCGAGGCCGCCGTGCGCGTCGGACGCACCATCGCCGAGCGCGCAACGGCCGCAGGCATCAGCAGCGTCGTCTTTGATCGCGGCGGCTATCGCTATCACGGGCGCGTCAAGGCGCTGACGGATGCGGCGCGCGAAGCCGGATTAAATAAGGAAGAGGCAGCAGCCGCCGACGATGCCGGAGACGGCGCGGGCGGCGAGGAAACTCAAGGATAGCTATGAGACAACCCAGGCAACGTATCTCGGCGCAGGGACTGGACCTGAAAGATCAGGTCATCTCGATTAACCGCGTGACCAAGGTGGTCAAGGGCGGTAAGAACATGAGCTTCGCGGCGCTGGTCGTCGTCGGCGACGAGTCCGGCCACGTCGGCTTCGGCTCCGGCAAGGCGCGCGAAGTGCCCCTCGCCATCAAGAAGGGCATCGAAGCCGCTAAGAAGAATCTGATTCGCGTGCCGCTCATCAACAACACGCTGCCGCATCCGCTGATCGGCAAGTACGGCGCGGGCCGCGTCCTGATGAAGCCCGCTTCGCAAGGCACGGGCGTCATCGCCGGCGGGGCCGTGCGCGCCGTCATGCAGGCGGTCGGCGTCCATGACGTGCGGACGAAGATTCTCGGCTCGGCCAACCCGCACAACGTCGTGCGCGCGACCTTCGACGGCCTCCTGAAGATGAAAGACCCGATGGAACTGGCCCGGTTGCGCGGTAAGCAGGTCGAAGAGTTATAAGAGCCGGTCAAGAGTAAATGGTCAATCGGTAAATCGGAAAGAGAAAGACGGAGGCACGGCTTTTAGAGCATCGGCTTTTATCTGTTCACGATTTACGATTCACTATTTACCATTAACGATTGACCATTGACGAGGTTAAGAAATGGCAGACCAGAAGAAGGAACAGGCGGCGAGCGGTCCGACGATTCGCATCCAGTATTACCGCAGCTATATCGCCGCGCCGAAGACGCACAAGCAGATCGTCAACAGCGTCGGCCTGACGAAGTTGAATCAGATCGTCGAGCGGCCGGACACGCCCTCCATGCGCGGCTTCGTCGCCAAGGTTCCGCACCTTTTGAGAATCATCGAGTAGTTAGTGAATAGTAAATCGTGAATGGTCAATCGTAAATAGAAAGAGAAAGATAGAGGCTGTGCTTTTAGAGCACCGGCTTTTATCTATTTCACGATTTACGATTCACTATTTACCATTTACCATCGACCATTGACGAGGTTAAGAAATGGCTATCGGTCTTAATAATCTGCGCGCGCCGGAAGGCTCGACGCACAAAAAGAAGCGCATCGGTCGCGGCCCCGGCTCGGGTCTGGGCAAGACTGCGGGCAAGGGCAACAAGGGGCAGAAATCCCGCTCCGGCTACTCGCAGAAAATCGGTTTCGAGGGCGGACAGATGCCCCTGCATCGTCGCCTGCCCAAGCGCGGCTTCACCAATATCTTCAAGAAAGAGTGGATCGAGATCAGCCTCTCGTCGCTCGAACAGCACTTCGAGGCCAACGACGAGGTGACGCCCGAGCTGCTGCACGAGCGCGGCTTGATTAAGAAGGCCAGGCGCGATGTCGTCGTGCTCGGCACGGGCGAACTCTCGAAGGCGCTGCGCATCTCGGCCCACCGCGTCACGAAGAACGCGCGCGAGAAGATAGAGAGGGCCGGAGGCGCTGTCACCCTGATTACGCGCCAGCCGCCGTCCGAGCCGGAGGCGAGCACCCCCGAACAGTAAAGCCCGGGGCAGTTGAAAGCGAGCGCCACCCGCAAGAGACCACCGAAAACGCAGCCATTGCGAGAGTCGCCTGATCTCGCAATGGGAGCGCTTCGGTGGTTTTGCAGCATCCCGGCGCTTGCATCCGCGGCAGAGCGAAAGCGATAATCTCAAAGCCGCACCGGGACAAAGGAATTCACAAGCCAGAGGCAAACCGTATGGAAAAGTTTCTCGCAGCCGTCCGCAACATGTTCCAGGTTCACGACCTGCGCAAGCGCATCTTCTTTACGCTGGGCCTCTTGGCCATCTATCGCATCGGCGCGCACATCACCGCGCCCGGCATTAACAAGGCCAGGCTCGAACAGGTCTGGCACGATGTCGGCAACACTTTGCTCGGCGTCCTGGACCTCTTCTCGGGCGGCAACTTCCGCACCATCTCCGTCTTCGCCCTCGGCGTCACGCCCTACATCACGGCCTCGATCATCCTCCAGTTGATGACGGTCGTCTCTCCGCAGCTCAAGAAGTTGCAGGAGGAGGGCGAGATGGGGCGGCAGAAGATTAACCAGTGGACGCGCTACCTGACGGTCGGGCTGGCCGCCATTCAGACCTCTTTCGTCGCGCACTGGCTACAGGTCAACGGCGTCGGCGCTCCAGGCTGGAGATTCCTGTTGATGACGGCGCTGACCCTGACGACCGGGACCATCTTCGTGATGTGGCTCGGCGAGCAGATTACGGAGCGCGGCGTCGGCAACGGTATCTCGCTGCTCATCTTTGCCGGAATCGTCATCGGGCTGCCGCGCGGCGTCGAGCAGGTCTTCGAGCGCCTGCGCGGCGGCGACGTGATGGAGACCATCGGCGTCATCGCGCTGGTAATCGTGCTCGTCGCGTTGATTGCCTTTATCGTCTATGTCGAATCGGGCCGCCGCAAGATTGCCGTCAGCTATGCCAAGCGCCACGTCGGGCGACAGATGGTCGGCGGACAGCAGACGACGATGCCGCTCAAGGTCAATATGGCGGGCGTCATTCCGGTCATCTTCGCCTCGTCCGTGCTCTCGATGCCGCAAAGCCTGTTCTCGGCTTTTCCGCCCGACCCGAATAAGCCCACTTCGTTATGGAGCAACGTCTTCGGCTTTTTCCAGCAGTTTCACGGGGGCGACCCGTACTACGAGCTGATCTTTATCACGCTGATTATCTTCTTCACCTTCTTTTACGTCTCCATCGTTTTTAACGTGGACGAGGTGGCCGATAACCTGCGCAAGCATGGCGGCTTCATGCCGGGCATTCGACCGGGCAGGGCGACGGCCGAGTACCTGCGGACCATCCTGACGAGACTGACGGTCGTCGGCGCTCTCTACCTGGCCTTCATCGCCTTCGTCCCGCAATTCATGCTCAGCGGCTTCAAGGTCGCGCGCCTGCCCTTCATCGGGACATGGCTCGACGCCTTTGTCAGCAACACGCCGGGGCTCGGCTGGATTCCGACGGGCATGGGCTACCAGTTCTATTTTGGCGGGACGAGCCTGCTGATTCTCGTCGGCGTCGCGATGGACACCGTCGCGCAGATCGAGGCGCAGCTCGTGATGCGCAACTACGAAGGGTTCCTCGGCGGCGGCGGACGCCTGCGCGGGCGCAGGGCCTGATTAGATGAATCAATGGCTAAGATCATCGTCTTGATGGGAGCGCCCGGCGCTGGCAAGGGAACGCAGGCGCGGCTCCTGGAAGAGCGGCTCGGGCTGCCGCAGATTTCTACGGGCGACATGTTTCGCGCGCTGAAAGAGGCCCGCACGCCCCTGGCAGACGAGGTGCGCGCGATCATGGAAGCCGGGCAGCTCGTCCCGGACGACCTGACGATTCGCGTCGTGCGCGAGCGCACAGGGCGCGACGACTGCCGGCGGGGCTACATCCTGGACGGTTTCCCGCGCACGCCAGGGCAGGCAGAGATGCTGGAAAAACTGGCCGCGGAGCAGGGCAAGAGCATCCAGGCGATTCTGGTGGACGTGCCGCTTGAGCTGTTGGAGCGGCGCATGACGGGGCGGCGCAATTGTCCCATCTGCGGCGAAATCTATAATATCTATTTCAAGCCGCCGGTGACGGACAACGTCTGCGACCTGCACCCGGAGACGCAGCTCAATCATCGCGCCGACGACAATCCAGAGACGGTGCAGGCGCGCCTCGCCACTTACGACAGGCAGACGCGACCGCTCCTGGACTATTATCAGGCGGCCGGTCTCCTGCACCGCGTTGACGGCACGCGTGACCCGGAGGCCATCTACGCGGACATCGAAAAGATTGTCACTAGTGAATCGTAAATGGTGAATAGACGAACGTACTTTTCTTGACTATTGACCATTGACCATTGACCAAAGAATGATTATCGGGAAGTCGAAAAAGGAGTTGGAGAAGATGCGCGCGGCCGGGCAACTGGTCGGCGGCGTGCTTCAGGCTCTGCGCCGGATGGTCGAGCCGGGCATCACGACGCTCGAAGTTGACAGGGCCGCGGAGAGGATGATCCGCGAGGCCGGGGCGCTGCCGACTTTCAAAGGCTATCACGGCTATCCCTTCTCGATCTGTGCTTCCGTCAACGAGCAGGTCGTGCACGGCTTTCCGTCCGATTACAGGTTGAAGGAAGGCGACATCTTCTCGATTGATGTCGGGGCGACGCTCGAAGGCTTCGTCGGCGACACGGCCACGACCGTCCCTGTCGGCCGTGTTGACGAGGATTTGTTGAAACTGATTCGCGTGACGGAGGAATCCCTGGAGCTTGCCATCGAGCAGTGCCGACAGGGCAAGCACCTGGGCGACATCGGCTGGGCCGTGCAGAGCCACGCCGAAGCTCACGGCTATTCGGTCGTCCGCGAGTACGTCGGCCACGGCATCGGACGCCGGATGCACGAAGACCCACAGATTCCCAACTACGGGACGCCGGGCAAGGGCGCGAAGATCAAAAATGGGTATGTTTTCGCCGTCGAGCCGATGATTAACATCGGTTCGCCCCAGACCCGCGTGCTCAAGGACGGCTGGACGGTGGTGACGACCGACGGGCTGCCCAGCGCGCACTGCGAACACACGATTGCAATCACGGAAAACGGCCCGGAAGTCTTCACCAGAGTCGCCGCAACCAGATCGGCGGAGCCCCAGGCCGCAAGCGTCTAAGCTCAACCGGCGCTTGCCCTTGGAAAAATATTTGGGCTGTGCTACTATGTGCAGTTTGCGAGCGGAGGCAGAATTAATCTGTCGAGAGGTATGGCGAAGGAAGAGGCGATAGAGGTCATGGCGACGGTGCTTGAAACACTGCCTAATGCGATGTTTCGAGTCGAGTTGGAAGACAACAAGCACCAGGTGCTGGCCCATATCTCCGGTAAGATGCGCAAGCACTTTATCCGTATTCTTCCGGGTGATCGCGTGCTCGTCGAGCTTTCGCCCTACGATCTGAATCGCGGTCGAATCACTTACCGCTACAAGTAGAGCGCCACAATTGCGGGCCGGAAAAGGGGCGAGGGCGAAATGAAGGTACGGGCTTCAGTCAAGAAAATGTGTGATAACTGCAAGATCATCCACCGCAAGGGCGTCGTGCGCGTGATCTGCACCAACCCGAAACATAAGCAGCGGCAGGGGTAAGGGAATTATGGAGTGCGCCGTGCGGGTTGGCCCCTCGGCGGGCTGCAATCCGGATTGCGCCGACCGAAATCCGAAATGGAGAGTTAAAGGTAATGGCTCGTGTAGCTGGTGTTGATCTTCCGCCTAACAAGCGCGCACAGATCGGTCTGACATACATTTACGGAATCGGGCGCTCGCGCGCGACCTCTATTCTGAACGAGGCCCAGGTCAGCGTGGATGCCCACATCCGCGACCTGACCGAAGATGAGCTGGGTCGTATTCGCGGCGTCATCGAAACCCAGGGCGAGGTCGAAGGCGACCTGCGCAAGCGCGTCCAGATGGACATCAAGCGACTGATGGACATCGGCGCGTACAGGGGCCTGCGCCATCGCCGCAGCCTGCCCGTTCGCGGGCAGCGGACGCACACCAACGCGCGCACCCGCAAGGGACCGCGCCGCGCAACCGTCGCGAAGAAGAAAGCGCCGGGCAAGAAGTAATGACAGTTTTCAGTTTTCGGTTTTGAGTTTTCAGCAGGCGCTGAAAGACTAACCGGAAACTGAGGACCCAAAACTGAAAACCGAAATATGGCAAAAGCAACAGGCGGAAAAAAGAAGGTCTTTCGGAAGAAAGAGAAGAAGAATATCCCCGTCGGAATCGCGTATATCGCGGCGTCGTTCAATAACACGCTGATCTCGATTACGGACCTTGAGGGGAATCTGATTGCGCAATCGTCTTCGGGCGCGCGCGGCTTCAGGGGCTCGCGCAAGGGCACTCCGTTCGCCGCGCAGCAGGCGGCATACGAGGCCGCGAACAAGGCCAAGGATGCCGGGATGCACCAGTGCGAGGTGCGTGTTAAGGGGCCGGGCGGCGGGCGTGAGTCTGCCATCCGTGCGATCAATAACGCAGGCATCCGCGTCACCCTGATTCGTGACACGACGCCCATTCCGCACAACGGCTGCCGTCCGCCCAAGCGCCGTCGAGTTTAACTTCAGTCTTTTCAGTCCCGATGGTTTCGAGTTTTCGGAGAATGCGCCGGGGCGCGCGCCAACTGAAAACCGGAGAAGGAAGACTGAAAACTGTTTTCGAGCAACCTAAAGGATGAAGGGCCACTGAAAGCGCAAACGCTTGCGCGGCCTGTAAACTTTTCCGTCTAGAAGGCTAGACCGGAGGCAAAAAAGAGAATGGCTAGGTATAGAGAAGCGGTGTGCCGCTTGTGCCGCCGCGAGGGTGCGAAACTTTTCCTCAAAGGCGACCGTTGTTACAAACCATCCTGTCCGATTGAGAAGCGCGGCACGCAGCCGCCCGGACAGCACGGCAATTCTGCGCGCCGCGGCAAGGCGCTGGTCGGCTACGGCCAGCAGCTGCGCGAGAAGCAGAAGGTCAAGCGCATTTACTTCATCCTCGAAGGGCAGTTCCGCAACTACTTCGAGCGCGCCGCGCGCCAGAAGGGCATCACGGGCGAGAACCTCCTTTTCCTGCTTGAGCGCAGGCTCGATAACGCGGTCTACCGCGCGGGCTTCTCCACTTCGCGTCGTCAGGCGCGCCAGCTCGTCAACCACGGCCACATCGAGGTCAACGGGCGCAAAGTAGACATTCCATCTTTCCAGATCAAGGCCGGTGACGTGGTCAGCGTCAAGGAAGCCTCGCGCAACAATCCGCACATAGAGGGTGCGTGGCAGACGGCTGCCGGGCGCGGCCGCCCGAGCTGGATTGCTCCGGCCGAAGGGGCCGACATGAGCGCGCGGATCAGCACTTTGCCCGTGCGCGATGATATTGACCGCTCGATTAACGAGCAATTGATCGTCGAACTTTATAGCAAGTAACCGTCAAAGCGTGCCGCGCACGGGTTGCGCCAGTGTTTACAAAGGGGCACTGGCGTGACGCGCTGGCCGTTAGTGTTTTATTGATTCACTCCCGAGAAGAAATTTATATGGCTATGGATCAAAACAATCTCTGGACAGGTTTTCAGATGCCGCGCCGCCTGGCGGCCGACGCCGAGACGATGACGGAGCGCTACGGGCGCTTTTCCGCGCAGCCCTTCGAGCGCGGCTTCGGGACGACCGTCGGCAACAGCCTGCGCCGCGCGCTGCTCTCTTCCATCGAAGGGGCGGCCATAACGGCGGTCAAGATCGAGGGCGTCGAGCACGAGTTCTCCTCGATCAACGGCGTCGTCGAAGATGCGACCGACGTGATTCTCAATCTCAAGCAGGTTCCGTTCAAGCTGCACGGCAACGAGCCCAAGATGCTGACCATCAGCAAAGAGGGCGCGGGCGAGGTGACGAGCGCCGACATAGAGGCCGACGCCGATGTCGAAGTGCTCGACCCGAACGTGCACATCGCGACCGTCGGCGAGGGCGGAAGCCTTCGCATCGAGATGCGTCTGAAGCGCGGGCGCGGCTACGTCTCCGCCGACCGTAACTTCGACGAAGACCTCTCGCTCGGCTACATCCCGATTGATTCCGTGCACACGCCGGTCAAGAAGGTCAACTACACGGTCGAGGCCGCGCGTCTGGGCCAGAACACGGAGTTCGATAAGCTGACCATCGAAGTCTGGACGGACGGCTCCGTTAAGCCCGACGACGCCATCGGGCTGGCCGCGAAGCTCATCAAAGATCACATGTCCATCTTCATCAACTTCGAGGAGGACACGGACGAGTTCGCCTATGCGAACATGGAGCGGCCGCCGCTGCCGCGCAACGACGTTCTGGACAAGTCCGTTGACGAGCTTGAATTGTCTGTGCGCTCCTACAACTGCCTGAAGAACGCGGACATCCGGACCATCCGCGACCTCGTCCAGCGCAGTGAGCGCGAGATGCTGGCGACCAAGAACTTCGGCAAGAAATCCTTGAACGAGATTAAGGACATTCTCAACGGGATGGGCCTCGATTTCGGGATGGAGTTCGACGCGCAGGGCAATCCGATTCCGGGCACGGGCGGGCGCGACGGCGACCTGGACGACTACGCGGACCTGGACGACGAAGAAGATTAACCCCGTGATGGGTCGGCCCGGTGACGGGCAACAAGCTCTGCTTGTTTCTGTTTCCAGCCCCTGACCCTCTGACCTGTTACTGATTAAGGCTATGCGACACTTAAAGGCACATCGCAAATTGGGTCGGACGACGGCGCACCGTATGTCCATGCTGCGCAATCTGGCGACCTCGTTGATTAACGCGCACGACGAGCGCATCGTCACCACGCTGCCGAAGGCCAAGGAGCTGCGCCCGTTCGTCGAGCGCGTCATCACGCTTTCGCGTCACGCGCAGAATCTGGAAGGCGACAATACGGAGGTGCAGTCCGTACACCTGCGCCGCCAGGCGGCAGCCTTCTTCCATTCCGGCAATCGCCAGCAGGCGGCTTCGAGCGGCAGGCGCGGGCAGGTTCGAGCGCCCCGCACGGCGGGCGTCGCGGCGCTGCGCCGTCTCTTCGGCGAGTTGGGCGAGCGCTTCAAGGACAGGCCGGGCGGCTATACGCGAATCATCAAGCTGGGACGCCGCGATGGCGACAACGCAGAGCTGGCGATCATCGAGCTGGTTGATAATCCGCGCGAGCGCGAGGCGATAGAGGCCGCTGGCAAGAAAGCAAAGGCGGCGACTTCCGGCAAGAAGAAGACGGCCAGGGCGGGCAAGGAAGTTGAAGAGACGGGAGCCCGTCGCGGCGGCAAGAAAGCCGATAAGACTTTCGAGAAGGAAGAGACCACCAGGGCGCGCGGTCGCGGCGAGGACGCAAACGTCGAAGCACTCGACGACCAGAAGCCGCAGGGCGGGCGTCGTGCCAAGAAGACCGAGGCGACGGCGGCCGAGCAAGAGACGGGCGAGTAAGAATGTAAGGGTTTTGTCGGGCGCTGCGCGTGATGCGTTTGCCTCAAGCGAGCGCCCTCGGCTGATCGCGAGCCTCAATTGACCGTCGGCGCGTGACCTTCGGGACGGTTGAGGCTTTTCGCTTTGCTCATGGATGAACAATCAACGGGCGCGAGGTACTACTGCTGGCCCGCTCGGAGTTAAAAGAGGATGAGCGACCAAGAGGCAACACCACAACCCGCTAATGAAGAAGGAGGACAGCCCTCCAGGCAGGCGGACCGCACGGCCGGAGGCGGCAGCCGCGAGCGCGGGCGACGCCGCCACGGAGGACAGCCCAGCCAGCCGCGCCGTTCAGAGCCGTCACTGCCGATGGACGAGCTGCGCGACCTGGTCGAGTTGATCGCCGCCAACGGCTTCACGGAATTCGAGTTGGAGCGCGAAGGCTTCCGCGTGCGGCTGCGCCGCGACCTCGCTCCGCAGATCGTCGCCGCGCCGCAGGCCATGCCGACGCCCGTGCCTCCAGTGGGCCTGCCGCCAGCCTCTTCCGCCCCGCATCCGTCGGCCAGCGCCGGGGCCAGTATGGCCGCCGCGGCCGCCGCGACGCCGCATCCGGGCGCGCAGGCCGAGCAGGCAGCCTCGGCCGATGAAGACCTGCACATCGTCACTTCGCCGATTGTCGGAACCTTCTATCGCGCGCCGTCGCCCACGGCCGAGCCTTTCGTTCGCATCGGCAGCCACGTTGATCCCGACTCGGTCGTCTGTATCATCGAGGCCATGAAGCTGATGAACGAGATTCAGGCCGAGACGACGGGCGAGATAGCGAAGATTTATGTTGAGAACGGCCAGCCGGTCGAGTTCGGCCAGCCGCTCTTTGGAGTCAAAAAGTAAGCGGCGAGCAGCGAGCAGTAAGCAGCTTTTTGCTTCTACTGCTCACTGCTCACTGCTCACTGCTCACTATTATGAGTACGCGCCAGTTCCGTAAAATCCTGATTGCCAATCGCGGCGAGATTGCATGTCGAATTATCTGGACGTGCAAGGAGATGGGTATCAAGACTGTCGCCGTTCACAGTACGGCCGACCGCGATTCGCTGCACGTGCTCTTTGCAGACGAGCACATCTGCATCGGCCCAGCGCCCTCTGCGCAGAGCTACCTGAACATCCCGGCCATCATCAGCGCCGCCGAGATTTACAACGTTGACGCGATTCATCCGGGCTACGGCTTTCTGGCCGAGTCCTCATACTTCGCGGAAATCTGCGAGGCCTGCAACATCAAGTTCATCGGGCCGCGTCCGAGCGTCATTCAGATGATGGGCGATAAGGTCGAGGCGCGGCGCGCGATGCAGGCGGCGGGCGTTCCCATCCTGCCGGGCAGCCCCGAGCCGCTCGAAACTGAAGAAGAGGCGCTCAGGCTGGCGCGCGAGATCGGGTTTCCCGTGATCGTCAAAGCGGCGGCGGGCGGCGGCGGGCGCGGGATGCGCATCGTTCGCTCCGAAGATGAGCTCGGCACGGCGCTCGAATCCGCTTCGACCGAAGCGGCGGCCGCTTTCAAGAACGGCGACGTTTACATCGAACGCTACATCGAGCGCCCGCGCCACATCGAGATTCAGGTCCTGGCCGACGAGCACGGCGAATGCGTGCACCTCGGCGAGCGCGAATGCACGATTCAGCGCCGTCATCAAAAGCTCCTGGAGGAAGCGCCCTCGCCCGTGCTCTCTCAGTCGCTGCGCGAGCAGATGGGCGCGGCCGCGGTCGAAGCCTGTAAGCGCATCGGCTATTCCAGCGCGGGAACCTTCGAGTTTCTGCTGGACGAGGACGACCGCTTCTACTTCATGGAGATGAACACGCGCATCCAGGTCGAGCATCCCGTGACGGAGATGGTCACGCTGACGGACATCGTGCGCAACCAGATCAGGATCGCCGAGGGCGAGCCGCTCGGCTTTACGCAGGACGACGTGCTGATTCGCGGCCATTCCATCGAGTGCCGGATCAATGCCGAAGACCCGGAGACCTTCACGCCTTCGCCCGGCCAGATTACGGCCTTCAACCTGCCGGGCGGCCCCGGCGTGCGCGTTGACACGGCCGCCTATCCGGGCTACACCGTGCCGCCTTTTTACGATTCGATGATTGCCAAGGTGATCGTCCACGCGCGGACGCGCCAGCTTGCCATCGCGCGTATGCGGCGCGCCCTGGAGGCGATGGTCGTCGAAGGAATCAAGACGACGATCCCGCTCCAGTTGAAGATTATGAACGACCCGAACTTTCAGGCGGGCCAGTTCTCGACCAAGTTTATGGAGCAGTTTCTGTCGAATAACGGGGTCAAGCCGCCGTCCAGAAATACGGCCTCCTCGCGTTGACGCTTGTGCGCCGGTGACACTATAATAAACGACTTTTCGATGGTGGGTTTTCCTTACCGAGCAGGAGATAGAAGAGAAATGGCTTACGCAATAATTAGGACCGGCGGCAAACAATTTCGCGTCGAGGCGGGAAAGACCCTCCGCGTGCCTTCGATCAACAAGCCCGCCGGTGAATCGGTCGAGCTCGACGTGCTGATGATTGCAGGTGAGGAGGGCGCGAAGGTCGGCGACGCCCTCGGCGACGGCGCGCGCGTCGCGGCCACAATCGTGGACCACGGACGCGGCACGAAAATCATCGTCTTCAAAAAGAAGCGTCGCAAGCAGTACAAGCGCACGCAGGGCCATCGCCAGAACTACACGACGCTGAAGATTGATTCGATAGGGTAAAACCGAAGTGATGAGTCATCTAGTGATGAGCAGTAGCTTTAACTCATCACTCATGACTCATCATTCATTACTTGGAGTTTTAGTCATGGCACATAAAAAAGGGGTCGGCTCTTCGCGCAACGGCCGCGATTCGTCGGCGCAGAGATTAGGGTTGAAGAAATTCGGCGGCGAGCGCGTCCTGGGCGGCAACATCCTGGCACGCCAGCGCGGCACGAAGTGGAAGCCGGGCAAAAACGTCGGCCGCGGCAAGGATGATACGTTGTTTGCCTTGATTGACGGTTTCGTCAAGTTTGAAGATAAGGGACGTTCGGGGAAGTTCATCAGCGTCTACCCGGAAGCCGCCGCGCTCGAATTGGAAGCGCCAGCGGCAGCCGCATAGGGCTCTGAAGATTGCAGCCCGCATTGATGCGACGCCCGCGCCGAGTGCTTTCACTCCCTAAAGTGCCGGGCGTCGCTTTCAATTTAAGGAGGCCGCCCGGCCTGTCGTCTTCAGCAACCAAAGCTGGCTGCTGCCGACTCCTGGTCTCCGGCCGCCTGACACTGAATGTTTATTGATCGCACCAAAATCCACGTCGAAGGGGGACACGGCGGCAACGGCGTGACGGCCTTCCGCCGTGAAAAGTTTGTCCCGCGCGGCGGGCCTTCGGGCGGCGACGGCGGGCGCGGCGGCGATGTCTGGATAGAGGCCGACGAATCTCTCAATACGCTGCTCCATCTTCGCTACAATCCAGAGCATGTTGCCGAGCGCGGGCGTCACGGCGAAGGCTCCAAGCGTTCGGGTCACAACGGCGAGGACATAGTCGTGCGCGTTCCCGTCGGCACGCAGGTCTACAATGCGGCGACCGGAGAGCTGCTTCACGATTTCACCGAGAGCGGCGAACGATGGCTGGCGGCCAAGGGTGGGCGCGGCGGCTTCGGCAATTCTCATTTCGCAACTTCGACCAACCGCGCGCCGCGCTATCACCAGGAGGGGAGCCCCGGCGAAGAGGTAGAGCTTCAGTTGGAGTTGAAGCTGCTGGCGGATGTCGGCCTCGTCGGCTTTCCGAACGCGGGGAAATCAACGCTCATCTCGACCATCTCGGCCGCCAGGCCGAAGATCGCGGACTATCCCTTTACGACGCTTGAGCCGCATCTGGGCGTAGTGGATATGGGCGGCTTTCGGACCTTCGTCGTCGCGGACATTCCCGGCCTGATCGAAGGCGCGCACAAGGGCGCGGGCCTCGGCGATCGCTTTCTGCGCCACGTCGAAAGGACCAAGCTCCTGCTGCACCTGGTGGATGTCTCTTCGGCGTCGGGGCGCGATCCTGTTTCCGACTACGAGACGATCAATCGTGAGCTGGGGGCTTACGACGAGCAGCTCGCGCTCCGCCCACAGCTCGTCGTCGCCACCAAGCTCGACGCGCTCGATGAGCCGGAGCGCCTGGAGCGTTTGCGCCAACGCGCCGCCGCCGACGGCAGACCCTTTTACGCCATCTCTTCGGCCACGAAGCAGGGCGTCAGAGACCTGGTCAACGCGATGGTCGGGGCGCTCGACGAGATGCGCGAAGAACGCGAGGGCGGGACGCTTGGAGGACGCGACGATGCGGCCATTCAACGCAGCGCCTGAAGCGCGCCGCCCGTTGTCTGTCAAGACCATGAATCCGGCAGAAGTCTGCCTCGTCAGCCAGAGCCTCTTTTGCCGAGCGTTGCCCGGCCCGCCCGTCCGGGCGGCTCTTTGACCTATGGAGCGGCCGAGGCGCATAGCCCTCTACGGGGGCACGTTCGATCCGGTTCACGTCGGCCACATCAGGGTGGCGCATGATCTTTCAAAGCTGTTCGCGCTCGACGAAGTGCTCTTGATACCGGCCCACGTTGCGCCGCACAAGCGTGTGACGAAGGTGACGCCCGCGCTGCATCGTTACGCGATGCTCGCGCTGGCGACGCAGCAGGAAGCGGCGCTGCGTGTCTCGACCGTCGAGCTGGATGCGCCGGAGAAGCCTTACACGGTCGAGACGCTCTCGCGGATGCAGGAGAGCCTGGGCCGCGACGCGCGCCTCTTCTTCGTGATGGGAGCGGATTCCTGGATGGAGATTACGACCTGGCGCGAGTGGGAACGCCTGCTCGGATTGACGCATCAGATCGTCGTCACGCGCCCCGGCTATGAATTGAGCACGGCGCACGTGACGCCCGCGATCCGTCAGAGGATTATTGACCTGCGCGACGCGGACAGCCGGGAGACGGGCGCGCACATGGTCGAGGAAGGCGAGGCGGCCAGGATTTACGTCACCGATGCTGTCAATCTGGATGTCTCGGCAACGGAGATTCGCCGCGCGGTGCGCGAGGGCAGAGATGCCGGTTGGACAAGGCTGGTCCCGCCGCCTGTGGCGGATTACATCAAAAAATACAGGCTCTATAGAGACGTATGAACGAGAACACATCAATTAAGGAACAGGTGCTGCACCCGGAGCAGAGCGCAAAGGCTTCGGCAGCGGTCAAAACCGGCGGTGCTGCGGAACAGGAAGCGCGCGACGCTGCCTCCTGCGATGAGGCGCTCGACGAGCGTGTCTGCGCAGCGCTACGGGCGGCGAGCGACAGGAAGGCGCTGGAGCTGGTCGTCTTAGACCTGCGCGAGCTGGCGAGCTTTACGGACTACTTCATTATCACGAGCGGGACGAACGTCCGGCAGGTCCAGGCCATCGCCGATGCGGTCGTTGACCAGTTGAAGCAGCAGGGATCGAGGCCCGCGCGCGTCGAAGGCTACAACACGGCGGAGTGGGTGCTGGTTGATTACGGCGACTTCATCGTGCATGTCTTTGAAGACAAGGCCCGCCGATTTTATGACCTTGAAAGGCTCTGGCGCGATGCCGTGCGCGTGCCGCTGCCCGCCGAGCTGGCGGGGCCGGGCGAAGGCTCTTTGAGAACAGAATCGTGATCGAGCTGGTGGCGCTGTCGGAAGCGATGCGCGAGGTGGTACGCCTCGCCGCGAGGGTCGCTACGACGGACGCCAACGTGCTCGTGACGGGCGAATCCGGCGCGGGCAAGGACGCGCTCGCGCTCTTCATCCACGCGCATTCCGGGCGCGGCGAGGCCGCGCTGGTGAAGATAGACTGCGCGGCGCTGCCGAGCGAGCTGCTCGAAGCAGAGCTGTTCGGCTACGAGCGCGGCGCGTTCACGGGTGCGACAGAGGCCAGGCCGGGGCGTCTGGAGACCGCGCACAAGGGCACGCTCGTGCTCGACGAAATCGCGCATCTTTCGACCGACGCACAGGCCAAGCTGCTGCGCGTCATCGAGGAGCGCGAGTTCGAGAGGTTGGGCGGGCGGCGCAAGGTCAAGGTTGACGCGCGGCTGATTGCGCTGACGAACGTGGACCTGGACGAGGCCGTCAGGCGGCGCGCGTTTCGCGAAGACCTCTTCTATCGTCTCAACGTCGTGCGTCTTCACGTCCCACCGCTGCGCGAGCGGCGCGCCGATATAGAGACGCTGGCGCGCGGCTTTGTGCAGGCTTACGCGGCCAAGCACGGCCGCCCCGTGACGAAGATAACGGGAGAAGCGCTGGCCGTTCTCAGGGAGTATGATTTCCCCGGGAACGTCCGCGAGCTGGCCAACACGGTCGAGCGGGCGGTCATCGTGGCGACGGAGCCGCAGGTGCGGGCCGCCGATCTGCCGGAAGCGATGCGCGCCGCCGTTTCGCTGCTCAAAAGAGGGACGACGTGGCGCTCGCTGGCCGAACTCGAAGCCGACTACATACGCGAGACGCTGGCTTTGGTTAAAGGCAACAAGACCGAGGCCGCACGCCTGCTCGGCATCAGCCGCAAGAACCTCTACGAGAAGCTCGCGCGGTACAAAGTGGAGGTCGCCGCTCAGCCGACGGACGCCGCCGGGGGTGAAGCCGACAGTTGACATCCGGCCTCTCAGGGCCCTGCTCCTATGCGCTTTCGCCTGATCTGGATCGGTAAGACGAAGAACGAGCATCTGCGCTCGCTCGTCGCGGAGTACCTGGAGCGGCTCAAGCATTTCGTCCGCTGCGAGGTGACGGAATTGCGGGAAAGCCAGGCGCGCTCGGAGCGTGAAGGCATCGAAGAAGAAGGCAAGCGCATCATAGCCGCGCTCCGCCCCGAGGCGTTGACAATCCTGCTCGATGTCGAGGGGCGCGAGTGGACCTCGCCCGCGCTGGCAAGCGAAATTGAGAAGTGGCAGGTCGGCGGCAGACGTGAGGTGGCCTTCATCATCGGCGGTCATAACGGGGTCTCGGCAGAAGTGGCGGCACGCGCTGATGTGCGCTGGTCGCTCTCTGCGCTGACCTTGACGCACGAGATGGCGCGGCTCCTGCTCGCCGAACAACTATATAGAGCTTATACGATCATTCAGGGATTGCCGTATCAGAAGTAGAACCGGAGGATTAATCTAAAAAGATGGATAAAAGGAAAGTTAAAACTTACAGGGACAGGCTGCTGGGGCGGCGCGAGGGGCTCGTCGGGCAGGTCATGGAAGCCGAGCAGTACAGCCGCGAGCGTGATTCCGAAGCCACGCAGGACCCGGCCGATATGGCCGCCAACGCTTATACGAAAGAGCTTTTATTCTCCATGTCGGCCAATGACCGCCGTCTGCTCGAACTGATAGACGAGGCGCTGGTGCGCATTGAAGCGGGCGGCTACGGCGAGTGCGTGCATTGCGGCGAGCCGGTGCAGGAGCGGCGGCTGGAAGCCGTCCCCTGGGCCCGCCATTGCCTGCGCTGCCAGGATTTACAGGAGCGCGGACTGCTCAACGAAGACGACGAATAGAAGAAACCCCTTCTTGCGTGCCATAATCACGGCCGCGCGGCTTGAGAGATTCAAGCTGCGTGGCCGTCACCGTTTTCGGTCATGCGCTTTTCGTCCGGCTGCTCTCCTTTTCGCCGGGCTCGTTTCAATTTCGTCGGAGCTGTTTCAAGTTTCGCCAGCAGAGTGTCGCCGATGAGTTTGCTCAAGCAGGCAGCCGGTTCGCTCTACGATGCGGCGCTCGCGCTCTGTTACCCGCGCGCGTGTGCTGTCTGTGGGGAAAGCGTCGAAGCACGGGCGGACGGCGCTGCGTGCGCCGCGTGCTGGGAAAAGACGCGCCTCTTTTCCGCGGCGGATGCGTGCTGTTGGAAATGCGGCAGGCCAGCAGCGGGCGTCGCATTTAAGGAGAAGGAGCGCGCGGGAATACGCTGCCGCCGCTGCGAGCCGGAGAGCTTTGCGGCGGCGCGCGCCTGCGGCGTTTACGAAGGAGCGCTCCGGGCCTCGGTCCTGGCCTTGAAGCGCGAGCCCTCTGTCGCACGCAGGCTCGCCCGGCTGCTCTTTGAAACGCAGCGCCGCGAGCCGCTGCGGGACGCGACGCGCATCCTGCCCGTCCCGCTGCATCCCCAAAGGATGCGCGAGCGGGGCTTTAACCAGGCCGCGCTGCTGGGGCGCGCTCTGGCCCGCACGGCGCACCTTCCGCTGGACGAATGGAGTCTTGCCCGGACGCGGCACACGGAGCGCCACCGGGCAGGGATGGACGAACGAGCGCGGCGCGAAAGCGTCGAGGCGGCCTTCGAGGTCAGACGGCCAAGGCTCGTCGCGGGCGAGCGCGTCCTGCTCGTTGACGATGTCTTCACGACGGGCGCGACCGTCAACGCCTGCGCCCGAGTCTTGAAGGAAGCAGGAGCCTTGGAGGTATTCGTCCTGACATTAGCCCGGCCTTTGGCAGACCCGAAATCAGGATGAGTCTAAGCGCCGCAGCCGAGTTCACGTTCCGTCTATATTCTCGCCGCCACCTGATTTTCAGGCGCAATCTGAAGGATGCCCTGTTAAAGTGGCTGCGCTCTTAATGCTGAGCGTTGGGCCTTTGGAAATCCTGCTCGACAACGCGCGAACGCCAACCTCTGACCTCTGGTATCTGACATCCGACATCTGTATGATGTCTTTATGAAAACCTTGTACGCTCCCATCGAGCCTTTCGACCAGGGCATGTTGCCGGTCTCGCCCGTCCATACCATCTACTATGAGCAGTGCGGGAACCCGGAAGGCCAGCCGGTGATTTTTCTGCACGGCGGGCCGGGCGGCGGGACAGTGCCCGACTACAGGCGCTACTTCGACCCGCAAGCCTACCGGATAGTGCTCTTCGACCAGCGCGGCTCTGGCAAGAGCACGCCGCACGCCAACCTCGAAGAGAATACGACCTGGCATCTCGTCTCCGACATCGAAAGCCTGCGCGAGCGCCTGGGCATTGAGAGCTGGATGGTCTTCGGCGGCTCCTGGGGCAGCACGCTCGCGCTGGCCTACGCCCAGACGCATCCCCGGCGCACGCGCCAGTTGGTCCTGCGCGGCATCTTTCTCTGCCGCCCGAAAGAGATCAGGTGGTTTTACCAGGAAGGCGCGAGCGCCATCTACCCGGACGTGTGGGAGCAGTACCTGCGCGTCATTCCCGAAGCGGAGCGGGGCGATATGTTGAGCGCGTACCATCGGCGGCTGACAAGCGACGACGAAGCGGTCAGGCTGGAGGCGGCGCGCGCCTGGAGCATCTGGGAGGCCAGCACTTCAAAGCTCTTTCCAGACCCGGACCTCATCAGCGGTTTCGGCGAGGCGGAGTTCGCCCTCGCCTTCGCCCGCATCGAGTGCCACTACTTCATGAACAACGCCTTCTTCGACACGGACAATTACCTGATCGAGAACGTCTCGAAGATACGCCACATCCCGGCCGTCATCGTGCAGGGTCGCTACGATGTCGTCTGCCCGATGATGAGCGCCTGGGAGCTGCACACGGCATGGCCGGAAGCAGAGCTGCGGGTCATCCAGGACGCGGGCCACTCGGCCTCCGAGCCCGGCATCATTGACGCGCTGGTTGATGCCACAGACCGCTTCAGGGAGACCGGAAATTAGCAGGGAGCAAGGCCGGGCGGCGAAGTGGAGTTGAGCGTGCCGCTCAAGGGTTCGGATGAGGGCCGTTGGCTCGCGCGTCGCAGCCTTTTAGGTTTTCCTTTTGCCTTCTTTAGCGGGCTCGCGTAATATCAGAGGGCGATATGAATGGACGGGTTTTAGTCCTGAACGCTTCTTTCGAGCCGATTAACGTGTGCACAGAGCGGCGCGCGGTGGTAATGATTTTCAAAGGCATCGCGCGCATGGAAGAGCACAACGGGCACATGCTCCATTCGGCGAAACTCTCGATTCATGCGCCTTCCGTCATTCGCCTGACCGAGTACATACACATCCCCTTCGAGCGTCGTTCGCTCTCACGCAAGAACATCCTGCTGCGCGATCATTCGACCTGCCAGTATTGCGGCAAGCAGTTGCCGCCCGCGGAGTTGACCCTCGACCACGTTCACCCGCGCTCGCGCGGCGGCGATTCGACGTGGGATAATCTGGTCGCCTGCTGCAAGCGCTGCAATCATCGCAAGGGCAGCCGGACGCCCGAGGAAGCGGGGATGCACCTGCTGCGCCGCCCGCGCGGATTTTCGCTGCACGTTAATCGCCAGATCATGCGTTACCTCGGACGCGCCGACGAGACCTGGCGCAAGTATCTTTTTTATGAATCGGACGCCCGCGATTAAAGGGTCTCCGGCCTGTTTTTAAGTCGCCTGCGGCGAGAGGATTTTTCGTTATGAACAAAATGGCACTGGGTTACCAGGAGCTGCTCATCATCCTGGCAATCATCGTCGTGCTCTTCGGAGCGAGCCGCCTGCCGCAGCTGGCCAAGGCGCTCGGCCAGAGCAAACGGGCCTTCCGCGAAGGGCAGGAGGAGGCCGAAGAGGAAGCCCAACTCGAAGCCGCCAAACGCCGCGAGCGCCTGCGCACGGGCGAAACCAAGAGGCTCGAAGAAGAAGAACTCCTGCGAGAAAGCAAAAGATAGAGCCGGTCTCCTCAAACTCAAGGGCAAAAGTGAAGACAGCAGGGCAAGCATTGCCCTGCTGTCTTCACTTTTGCCCTTGAGACTTTTAACTTCTTCTTCTTCTTACGCCTTGCGCCCGACGACGAGCGTGGCCTTGATGGTCAGGATGAAATCCATGTCCTGCCGCTCCTCGTCAATAATCCGCTCGATCTCCTTCGTGACGCGCGCCTGATGCTCTTCCGCCAGCGGGTCGAACCAGCCCTTGAGCAGGAAGTCCGTCACCAGCGGCGAGTTGAGGAACTCATCCCCGGATTGATAGTTGAACTCTTCGACGCGCGTCCAGGACGTGACGTGATCGAGCCCTTCGCGGTCGGCGATCTCTTCGACACTGGCCACGGTCGGCAGCTCCCTGATGAGGGCTTCCACATCGCGCTCGTGATTCTCGATGCCCTCGTTGCGCAGCGCTTCCCAGTAGACGGAGAAGAACTCGCCGAAGCTCGAAGCCGTGGCGAGACTGACGGCCACCGTGCCTCCTGGCCTGGCGACGCGGGCCATCTCGGCCAGCATCTCCGGCAAACGCTCGGGCGCGACCAGCGAAGCATCGCCCACGACCAGGTCGAATTGATCGTCTTCAAAGCCGAGTGATTCGAGTTGGGCGCGGCGGAACTCCGCTTCGGAGCGCGTCGCCATGGCTTTTGCCTGCCCGAGTTCAAGGCATTCTTCGCTCTCGTCTATGCAGACGAGCGTCACCTTATCGCCCGCGCGCTCCTGCATCGCCAGGGCATGGCCGCCCGTGCCGGAAGCGACGTAGAGCATCCGTCCCTTCTTCGGCAGCTCGACGTGCTCGTCCACCTGCTCGGCAAATCTTTCGCCCCAGTCGGTCGCGACGTACAGGTCCCTGAGAAAAGCCAGTTCCTTATCCGATTTGTTAACGCTCACGCTTGATTTCACCCTCTATGGACATTTGTCGCCCTCCTCGAAGGGCGCGGTATCGGTAGCCTCTTCATCATAATACACATGGCCGCGCAAAGACTCCGGCAGGCAGCGCATCTCTTCCCGGGCGCGCGGGTCGCTGTGCACGTAGCGATAGCCGCCGCCGTACCCTGAACGCTTCATCAAGGGCGTGATGGCGTTGCGCAGGTGCAGCGGGACGGGCTCGCGCGCGGTCTCCGAAGCGTCTTCGACCGCCGCCATGTAGGCGCGTTTGACTGCGTTCGATTTAGGCGCGCGGGCCAGGTAGATAGTTGCCTGCGAGAGCGGGTAGAGAGCTTCGGGCAAGCCTATCAGCCGGGTGATGTCGGCGGCGGCCGCGGCCTGGACCATCGCCTGCGGGTCGGCCATCCCGATGTCTTCGGAGGCCAGGATGCAGAGCCTGCGCGCGATGAAGACCGGGTCGGCCCCGCCCTCTATCAATCGTGCGAGCCAGTATAGAGCGGCGTTGACATCCGAGTTGCGCAGGCTCTTGATGAGCGCCGAAGCCAGGTTGTAATGCTCCTCGCCGCCCTTGTCGTAGGCGTAATGGGCGCGCCCCAGCGCCTCCACGACGGTCTCAAGCGTGACGCGCCGCACGGCGTCCGCTTCCGGCGCGGTTGATTCGACGGCGGCTTCGAGCGCGGCGAGAGCCACGCGCGCGTCCCCGTGTGAAGAGTGGGCCAGGCGCGTCACGGCTTCATCCGAAATCTCGGGTTTGAGTCCGGCCAACCCGCGCACTTCGTCGGCTAGCGCGCGGCGCAGGATGGTCTCGACATCCGCGTCCGTCAAAGGATTGAGCGAGAGCACGCGTGAGCGCGAGAGCAGCGCGCCCGTCACTTCAAACGAGGGGTTCTCGGTCGTCGCCCCGATGAGCGTCACCGTCCCGTCTTCGACCGCGGGCAGGAGCGCGTCCTGCTGCGCTTTGTTAAAGCGATGAATCTCGTCAATGAAGAGCACTGTGCGCTCGCCCCGCTTCCTGTTTTCGCGTGCTTCCGTGATGGCGGCGCGGGCTTCCTTGACGCCGGAGAAGACGGCCGAGAGCGCGACGAAGCGTGCCCCGCTCTTTTCCGCCAACAGCCGCGCCAGCGTCGTCTTGCCAGTGCCGGGCGCGCCCCAGAGAATCAGCGAGGGGAGCGTGCCCGCGCCTTCGATCAGGCGGCGCAGGACGCGCCCCTCGCCGACGAGATGGCCCTGGCCGACGAATTCCGCAAGCGTGCGCGGACGCATCCGCTCGGCCAGCGGCCCGGCCGTCCCTCTTGCGTCTTCTTCGTCCGGCTCGGCGAAGAGAGTTTTGTTTGTCTGTCTCGGCATAGAATCAGAGCCCGCCTGCGGCTTCTCCAGAGATGCGCCCGCAGACGGGGGAAAGAGCGCGGCTGTCGCCCGCCGGAAAACGGGGCATGAATCAGGGAATCCAATAAAAGCTTAGCATAATATTGTGCGCGGCGGGACGCCGCGCCGTGCTAGAATACTAAAAATCTTAAAGGGAACGCGGCTTAAAAGTTTTTCGTATAGGAAGGCGAACGCGCAGTGAGAAGACGGCTTCCGGGCGCGCTCGTCGGAGAGCTTCTGAAACGTCGTGAGGTGTCAAATGAGAGAGATCAAAGATAGTGTGAGAGTCGTCGGGATTATCCTGCTGGGACTCTTTGTGCTGGTCGTCGGCGTGCCCCTGGTCCTGGCCGCGGCCGGAATCACCCTGAGCATTTTCGGCTTCGTGGTCTCGCTGGCCATCGGCATCATCAAGCTGGCGGTCGTCCTGGCCATCGCTTACCTGGCGCTCGTCGGGGTGCGCGCGATCATGCGCTGAGATTGTTCGAGAGAAGAGCAGCTTCCGGGGCGACCCCTTGCACGCCCCTTTTATCTCCACTCCCGACACCCGCCGTCCCATCCTACAATCCCAAGCATCCCAGCCGCGCAGCCTTTCAGACGTTGAAGCGGAAATGCACCACGTCGCCCTCCTGCATGACGTACTCTTTGCCTTCGAGCCTGAGCAGGCCCTGTTCGCGCGCCGCCGCGTATGAGCCCGCGCGTGTCAGGTCGTCGTAGCTGACGACTTCGGCGCGGATGAAGCCGCGCTCGATGTCCGAGTGAATTACGCCCGCGGCCTGCGGGGCACGCGTCCCGCGCGGAATGGTCCAGGCCCGCACCTCCTTTTCGCCCGCCGTCAAAAAGGACATCAGCCCGAGCAGGCGGTAAGCGCCCTTAATCAAATGGTCAACGCCGCTGCCCCGGACGCCGAGTGCTTCCAGGTAGTCGCGGCGCTCGTCGGGCGGCAGCTCGACCAGCTCGGCTTCGAGCTGTGCGCAGATGACGACAAACTCGGCGGCCTCGCTCGCGGCTATCTCGCGGACGACGCGGACGTGCTCGTTCTCCCCGCCGTCGGAGAGCGTCGCCTCGTCAATGTTGGCGGCGTAGATGGTCTGCTTCATCGTCAGGAGAAAGAAGCCGCGCGCGATTATCCGTTCGTCGTCCGTCAGAGCAACGATGCGGGCAGGCTGGCCCTCTTCGAGGACTGGCTGGAGCTTATCCATCACGTCCATCTCCGCGCGCGCAGTCTTGTCGCCGCTCTTGACTGCCTTCTGCGCGCGTTCGCGGCGGCGCTCGATGGTCGCCAGGTCGGCCAGCGCCAGCTCGATCTGGATGGTCTCGATGTCGCGCCGCGGGTTGACGGAGCCCTCGACGTGGACGATGCCCTCGTCTTCAAAACAGCGGACGACCTGGATGACCGTGTCCGTCTCACGGATGTTGGCCAGAAACTGGTTGCCGAGCCCTTCGCCCTTCGACGCGCCGCGCACGAGTCCGGCGATGTCCAGGAATTCGACCGTCGCCGGAATGATCGTGTTCGTCTTGACCAGCCGGGCGAGCGGTTCCAGTCGCTCGTCGGGCACGGGCACGACGCCGACGTTGGGCTCGATGGTGGCAAACGGGTAGTTGGCCGCCAGCGCCGCCTGCTGCGACGTGAGCGCGTTGAAGAGTGTGGACTTGCCGACGTTGGGCAGCCCGACGATACCTGCGCGAAGCATAAAGAACCTCTCAGCGAGAAATAGTGCGTGACAGCGAAACAAACTTTGTACACCGTCTGTGCGCGCCGTGTCCAGTTGCTCAAGTTGCCGGGGCCGGGCGTGAAAACCAGGCGCGGCGAGAAAGAAGTGCCCCGCGTCCGGGGCGTGGATAAAATATGCGCTACGAGCCCGCGCCGCTTTGCAAGAATGGGGCCTGCTGCGCGTATAATCAGTCGTCCCGTGCGAGCTGCTTTATCTAAACACACAGCCTTTACAATTTCGGAGACCAAAAGATGAAAGAGATGGCCGATGTCGCCCTCAATGTCGCCAGGCAGCGGGGCGCTTCCTACGCCGACATACGCTTCGTCCGCATCCTCAATAATTTCGTCACGACGCGCGAGAAGCGTGTCGAGAACGTGACCAATACCGAATCCTACGGCTTTGGCGTCCGCGTCCTCGTTGACGGCGCGTGGGGTTTCGCCGCTTCCAGCAACATCAGTAAAGAGGAGATCGGGCGCGTGGCCGAGCGCGCCACGGCCATCGCCAGGGCCAACCGCAGCATCCAGCGCAGCCGCATCTCGCTCGTCCCGGTCGAAAAATACCCGGACGCGAAGTACGTCACGCCGGTCCAGCGAGACCCCTTCACCGTCCCGCTCTCCGAAAAGGCCGACTACCTGCTGAAGGTCAACGCCGCGGCCCAGAAGGTCAAAGCGCCCGGCCCCATGTTCGTCAATTCCAGCATGTTCTTCACGAAGGAAGAGAAGTACTTCGCTTCGACCGAGGGCTCTTACATCGAGCAGACGCTGATTCGCTCCTTCCCAAGCTTCACGGTCACCTCCGTTGACCCTAAGTCGGGCCGCTTCGAGCAGCGCAGCAGCCTCGGCAGCCCCGCGGGCAAAGGCTACGAGGTCGTCGCCGAGTACGATCTCATCAACGAAGCGCCGCGCGCCGCCGAGCAGGCCATTCAAAAGCACACGGCCAAGCCCGTCGAGCCCGGACGCAAAGACCTCGTGCTCCACCCGACGCACCTCTGGCTGACGATTCACGAATCCATCGGACACCCGACCGAGCTTGACCGCGTGCTCGGCTACGAGGCCAACTTCGCGGGCACGTCTTTCGCCACGCGCGAGAAACTGGGCAAGTTCCAGTACGGCTCGAAGTTCATCAACATCAAGGGCGATAAGGTGCAGCCGACGGGCCTGGCCACCTGCGGCTGGGACGACGACGGCGTTAAGACCAGGGAGTGGGACATCATCCGTGACGGCGTGCTGGTTGATTACCAGACCGTGCGCGATAACGCGGGCCTCATCGGTCTCAAGCGTTCGCACGGCGCGGCCTACGCGGATAGCTGGGGCTCTGTCGCTTTCCAGCGAATGCCCAACGTCAGCCTCCAGCCCGCCGCCGGTAACAAAAACATCAGCGCCGACGAGTTGATTGCAGACGTGGCCGACGGCATCTACATCGAAGGCGACGGCTCTTTCTCGATTGACCAGCAACGCTATAACTTCCAGTTCGGCGGGCAGGTCTTCTGGGAGATTAAGAACGGGAAGAAGACGGGCCTGCTGCGTGATGTCGCTTACCAGTCGCGCACGCCCGATTTCTGGAACAGTTGCGACGGCGTCGGCTCGCGCGAGCACTACCAGCTCGGCGGCTCCTACTTCGACGGCAAGGGCGAACCCGGCCAGATCAATGCCGTCTCGCACGGCTGTCCCCCGGCCCGCTTTCGCCGCGTCAATATCATCAACACGGGGAGAAAAATCTGACGTAGTGAGCAGTAAGCAGTAAGCAGTGAGCAGTAAAAGAAAGAGAAACTGCTTACTGCTTACTGCTGACTGCTCACTAACAGGAGAGTTTATGGCGATTCTATCTAGCAGTGAGGCTGAGGCCATCCTGAAGAAAGTCCTGAGTTTCTCGAAGGCAGACGAGTTGGAGGCGAGCCTTCAGGGAGGGCGCTCCGCCTACACACGTTTCGGCGTCAATACGGCCAGCACCAGCGGCGACACGGATAATCTCTCGCTCGTCGTCAACGCACACTTCGGCCAGCGCAGCGGCGTTGCGACCACCAACACGCTCGACGACCAGGGCCTGGAAAGAGTCGTCCGCGCGGCCGAAGAGATCGCCCGCCTGCGCCCCGAAGACCCCGAACAGCAGCCCTTCCTGACCAAGCAGCAGTACGCAGCCATTGACGCGGCCTTCGACGAAGCGACCTACCGCGCCGAGGCCGACGCCCGCGCACGTGCCATCGCCCAGACCATTGACCCGGCCAAGGCCAAGAACCTGGTCGCCGCCGGGCTCTTCGATCACGCGGGCGGCTTCACGGCGCGCGCCAACACGAACGGGAATTTCGGCTATCACAGAAACTCCGTCGCCGCCTACACGACGACGGTGCGCTCCCTGGATGAGCTTGGCAGGAACGGCTCGGGCTGGGCCTCGGCGATGTCGCATCGCATCGGCGAGATAGACGCCAGGGCCGTCGGCGCGCGTGCCATCGAGAAGGCGGAACTCTCGCGCAATCCAGTCCAGTTGGAGCCCGGCAACTACACTGTCATCCTCGAACCCAATGCGGTCGGCGACCTCGTCTCTTCGATGATGAACTTCTTCGGCGCGCGCCAGGCCGACGAGGGCCGCTCCTTTCTCTCGAAGAAGGGCGGCGGCAACCGGATCGGCGAAAAGCTCTTCGGCGACGACGTTAATATCTACACCGACCCGACCCTCGCCATCGCGCCCGGCGCTCCCTTCGACGGCCAGGGCATGCCCACCAAGCGCCTCGATTATATTCGCGCAGGCGTCGTCAAGAATCTCAACTACGGGCGCTACTGGGCCAAGAAGCAGGGCAAAGAGCCGACGCCCGGCTCGACCAATACCATCATGGACGGAGGCAAGTCCTCCATCGAGGAGATGATTAAGACGACCGAGCGCGGCATCCTCGTGACGCGCTTCTGGTATATCCGCCTCGTCGACCCGCAGTCCGTGCTCCTGACGGGCCTGACGCGCGACGGCACGTTTCTCATCGAACAGGGGCGGCTCAAGTACGCCATCAAGAATTTCCGCTTCAACGAAACGCCCGTCAAGATGCTCAACAACATCGAGCTGATGTCGCCGACCATGCGCATCACCGGCTCCGAGCGGTTCGGCGCATCGCCTCCCATGCTCGCGCCCGCGCTCAAGGTTCGAGACTTCACCTTTACCAGCCTTTCGGACGCAGTCTGATAAAGAAGTGATGAGTGATGAGTGATGAGTAATGAGTGAAAAGCAGTTGGCGCTTATTCTCATTACTCATCCCACTCCCCTCGCTCATTACTCATCACTCATTACTCATTACTCATTACTCATTACTGATTACTTCCTTTTATGTTGTTCGCTTTTGTGCTGGCATTGATTGCGGTGGCGGGCGGCGCGGCGCTGACATATCTTTTTGATGAGAGCGCGCCGTTTGCCTGGCGTCTGTGCGCCGGGGCCTGCATAGGGCTTGCGGTGCTGGGGCTCGCGGGTTTTATCTTCGCCTCTTTTCTGGGCCTGACGCCGCTGGTCCTGATACTGGCCGCCGTGGCCGCCGCCGCGCCGCTGCTCCTGCTGTTGGAGCCCGGACGCAGGCTGCGGGCCGCCTCGGAGCTTGACGCCATGCTGCGCGGCGCGCGGCGCGCCATCTTGCGCCCCGGCCTGCGTCCGAGCATCTACGCCATCTTCTATGCGCTCGTCGCCCTCCTGCTCTGGTTCGTCTTCGACCGCGCGATGTTCGAGAACGCGGACGGCATCTACACCGGCGTCCAGAACAACTACGGCGACCTCCCCTTTCACCTGAGCATCATCACCGGGTTCGCGCACGGGCAGAACTTTCCGCCCGAAGACCCGACTTTCGCGGGCGCGCGTTTCACCTATCCCTTCATGGCGGATTTTATCGCCGCCTGCTTCGTCCGCGCCGGGGCGAGCCTGCGGGGAGCGATGCTGCTGGAAAGCCTGACGCTCTCGCTCTCGCTCGTCGGCATCCTGCACCGCTGGGCGCTCAAGCTGACGCGCGACTGGATAGCCGCGCTCGTCACGCCCGTCCTGGTGCTCCTGAGCGGAGGGCTCGGCTGGTGGCACTTCGTGCGCGAGGCACGCCAGAGCCCGCTCGGTATCTTCGAGCTGCTCTCGACGCTCAAACAGCAATACACGATCATCCCCCAGACCACTTATCGCTGGGGCAATGCGCTGACAACCCTGCTCGTCCCGCAGCGCAGTATTCTGCTCGGCCTGCCGCTCGCCCTCATCATCTTCACAGTCTGGTGGGGGACGGCGGGCGGCCCGGATGAACCCGCAGCGGAAGCGTTCAAAAGTGGAAGCGGCGGAAAGGATAAGAAGGAGGGGCAGGGGAAAGGGAAGAGGACGAAGCCCGGAAGCGCGAAGCATGAGAGCGCCAGGCATGGGAGCGCGAAGCGGAATAGCGTGAGGCGGAATAGCGCGAAGCAGGATAGCGCCAAGCAGGATAGCGCGACGCGGGATAGTGCGGGGCGGGGGAGCGCCGGGCAGGGGAGTGCGGCGCAGGGCGGCGCGAAAGAGGTTGTCGTCTCGCCGGGCGCTTCGCCGCTCTCCGTTGTCGTCTCTTCCTCTTCCACCGGGCGGATGATGGCGGCGGGCGCGGTGGCAGGCTTGCTTCCGCTGGTCCATGCGCATAGCTTCGCGGTCGTGATGCTGGTCGGTGCTTCTCTGGCCCTGTTAACCGGGCTTAAGGAGCGGCGTGCGTGGGCGGCCTTCTTCGCGGTCGCGCTCCTCGTTGCCGTCCCGCAGATGTGGTGGTCCACGCGCGGCACGTCGGTCCGCGCATCCGATTTCTTCGGCTGGCAGTTCGGGTGGGAGCACGGCAGCGAAAATATCTTCTGGTTCTGGCTCAAGAATACAGGGCTGCTGATTCCGCTCGTCTGCGCGGCGCTCCTCTGGCGCGAGCGCGGCGGCGACCGTCCGGCGGACGGGCCCGGCCTCGTAGACAGGCGCTTGTTGCTCTTTTACCTGCCCTTCACGCTTTGTTTCATCAGCCCCAATTTGATTAAACTCGCGCCGTGGCCCTGGGATAATATCAAGGTGCTCTTTTACTGGTTCGTCGCTTCAGCGCCGCTGGTGGCGCTGCTGCTGGCGCGTCTCTGGCGCGGGAATCAGGTGCTGCGGGCCGTCGCGGTAGCGCTCCTTCTGAGCCTCACGCTGGCGGGCGCGCTCGATGTCTGGAGCGTCGCTTCGAGGGCCGCCGAGTTCAGGATATTCGACGCAGAGGGAGCGGCGTTTGCAGAGGTGGTCGAACAAAAAACAGCGCCGCGTGCGACCGTGCTGCACGCCCCGACCTTCGACACCCCGATTTTCCTGACCGGGCGGCGCTCCGTGATGGGCTATCCGGGCCACATCTATTCGCACGGGATTGATTACCTGGAGCGCCAGCGCGAGCTGATGCGCATCTACGCGGGAGCGCCCGGCGCTCAAGCCCTGCTCGACAAGTACGGCGTCGAGTACGTGGTCGTCGGCCCGCACGAGCGGCGCGAACTCAACGTCAACGATCCTTTTTTTGCACGTTACGAACTGGCCGGAGAAACAGGTGAGTACCGCCTCTACAAAATCGCGCGATAGCAGGAGCCTGCGCCCCGCCGGGCGCGGTGCGGGCAAGAAGTCCAAGGCGGGCGCAGCCCTGCCGCCGACGCCGGTCATGCCGGAAATCTCGCCGCGCGTCTACCGCTGGGCCAGTCTCGCAATCCTGGCCGCCGCCGCCTTCCTGCGTCTCTACCAGCTCGCGCTCAAGCCGATGCATCATGACGAGGGCGTCAACGGCTTCTTTCTGACGAACCTCTACCGGCAGGGCCTCTATCACTACGACCCGTCGAACTATCACGGCCCGACGCTCTATTACTTTGCCGACGGTGTAGCCAAGCTCAACGCTCTTCTTTTCGGAGAGCCGGGCCTGAGCACGGGCGCGGTCCGGTTGGTGACCGCGCTCTTCGGCATCGCAACCGTCCTGCTGGTCCTCACCTTAAGGCGCTACATCGGCGCTCTCGGCGCGCTCGCCGCCGCGGCGCTTCTCGCCGTCTCGCCCGGCAATGTCTTCATCTCGCGCTACTTCATACACGAATCGCTCTTCGTCTTCTTTACGCTGGCGCTGGTGGTCGCGGCGCTCCGCTATTACGAGACGGCGCACCCGCTCTACCTGATGCTCGCCTCCGCCTCGGCCGGACTTCTCTTTGCGACCAAGGAGACGGCGATTATCTCTGCGGGCGTGCTGCTGATAGCCTGGGGGTTAACGGTCGTTTATCTGCGGATTAGCGGGCGCGGCGCGGGCTCCGCGCGCGAGCGGGGGCAGGGTTCGAGGGGTAAGTCCAGTGGGCGCGGCCGACGCCATGAGCCGGAACCGGCCGCGCTCTCGCGCTTCGGCAACCGGACGGACATCGCGCTCGTTGCGTTGACGGCGCTCGCCGTCTTCGTCTTCGTCAACGTCGTCTTCTACTCGTCGTTCTTCACTTACTGGAAAGGGGTCACAGGCGCGCTTGAAAGTTTCCAGTTCTGGGCTAAGACCGGGTCGAAGGACCACACGTTCCAGGGGCCGCTCGGGTACGTCAACTGGCTCTTGCAGGAAGAGGCCCCTTTGCTCCTGCTGGGCGCGGTCGGCGCGGTGCTGGCCGTCGTTCGCGCGCGCAATCGCTTCGCCGTTTTCGCAGGGCTCTGGGCCTTCGGCATCCTCGCCGCCTATTCGCTGATTCCCTACAAGACTCCCTGGCTGATGCTCAACTTCACCGTCCCGCTGGCGATTATCGGCGGCTACGCGGTCGGCGAGATTTACGGTTGGAGCCAGAGCTTAAGGCCGCGGCTGCTGGCGCTGGCGCTCGTCTTCGCGGCCCTCGTCATCGGCAGCACGCAGGCCGTCATCCTCAGCTTTTTCCGCTACGACGACGACCGCTACCCGTATGTCTACGCGCACACTCAGCGCGAGCTGCTTTCGCTGGTTGATAATATCAAGCGGCTGGCTGAGCGTGCGGGCACAGGGACCAAGACGCCAATCACCATCACCTCCGCGGAATACTGGCCGCTGCCTTGGTACGTGCGCGATTACGGGCACGCCGGATTTTACGGGCAGCTGACCGCCAATGCCGGGCCGATCGTCGTCGGCTCGGAGGCGCAGGAGCCTGAGCTTAAAGCTATGCTCGGCGAGGATTACCAGCGCGTCGGGGCCTACGCTTTGCGCCCGAGCGTGCAACTGGTGCTCTACGCGCGCAAGGCACTGCTCGAACGTTGATTGAGAGATTCTGAGCGCCGCCGAACCCGCGCCCGGCTCTGAAGCCCTTGAGCTTTGAGCCTCTGAGTGAGGCTCGCGCGCGGCCTGGCCTTTCGTCATTTCCGGCGACTCGAACTGAGAGGCACGCTTTTGGCCATATTCGTTTGACAAAAGCGGCCGGACTGCGTTAACGTCTCGCTTTCGTACCCGATACAACTAAAACAGTTCGACGCTGGCGGCGCTTTCCCCCAAGACCTCAGCACCCGACACGAGCTGTGCGCATCCCGACAATTTAAGATCAGCAGTGGAATACCTATGCCAGCTCTGCGTCCATCCTTGGCGCACAGCCGGAGAGGCTACAGCTTGCCGAGCATGAGCCTGCCAAGCAGAGATGCTCGCATGGTCTTGTCCTTGAGAGAGAGTTGGCGCTTCGGTTCATCACATCCCTGGTGACGATGAGCGAGCTTTAACCCGCTGGATTTTATCCCAGCTTCGCCCTGAGGAATCCAAACATATTATGAGAAGTGTAAATCGCAAGCCTGCGCGAGCTACTAACAGGCGCTGGACACTGGGTGTCCTGAGCGCCCTTTGTTTAGTCGCAGCCATTGTCGGCGTAACGCAATTAGTGGTTAGGGGTGTGCTGGCTGGCACGCCGTCGAGCGGAACGGTCTCACCCTCTACTCCGGTGATTACCTATACGGGCGGGCCTTTCGCCGTTTCCAACCCGTCGAGCCCGGTCGGCGAGAATCCGCCCGTCTGCTCGCCCGCCACGCCCTGTGATGAGTTTGCGCTGCACGTAGACCTTCCGGCGAACAACACTACGAGCTACTCGGTCGTCGTCACTATTGATTGGACGGACGACCCCCAGACCCCGACCACACAGGGGGCTCCCAACTCCGACTATGACGTTTACATCTACAAATCGGACGGGATCACGGAGGTCGGGCAAGGCCCCGGCACGACCAAGCCCGAGATCGCCATCTTCCAGGCGCTGCCGGGCGATTACATCATCAAGGTCGTCCCTTACGACGTTTCGCCGACCGTTCCTTTCACCGGCAAAATCGAACTGGTGGCGGCCAGCGGAGTCGTGCAGCCGACGCCTATACAACTGCCGCAGGCGACGGGTTCGACGCCCAGATACCAGGTTTTCACTCCTCCGAAGAGCATCCTGACGCGGACGGGCACGCCCGCGCCGACGCCCGCCAACTCTCCCGCGGAGGGTCAGCCAGCCATGCCTTCGTCCGGTAACGGCACGGACGCGGGCGAGCCCTCCATCGGGGCCAGCTGGCTGACTGGAAGAGTGATGTACCAGTCGGGCCTGACGACGTTCCGCCTGACGTTCAACGACGCTTGCCCGTCGTCGCCGAGCGCCTTCTGGGAAGATAAGACCCCGGCCACGTCGCAGGAGAGTCTCGACCCCATCCTCTTCACCGATCACGGTTACAACGTGGCCGCTCCCAATGTCAATCGAACGATTGTTTCGCACCTGCTGGGAACGACGAGCCTCTCGTCCTACTCGGACAATGACGGCGACACCTGGGTCCCGAGCGAAGGCGGCAGCCTGATTTCCGGCATTGACCACCAGTCGGTCGGCGCTGGCCCGTACCACGCGCTGCCGGGCGGAGTCCCCTTTCCAAAGGCTCCGGGCGCGTACCCGCACGCCGTTTACTACTGCTCGCAGGAGAGCGCCGCCGCGTCATGTGCGCGCAGCGACGACGGCGGGCAGACCTACGGCCCGGCCGTCCCGATCTACAACCTGACGGACTGCGGCGGCCTTCACGGTCACGTCAAGGTCGCGCCCGACGGCACTGCCTATGTGCCGAACAATAGCTGCGGAACGGAGCAGGGCGTCGCTACTTCGGAAGACAACGGCCTGACCTGGGAAGTCCGGCACGTCACCAACAGCGGCACTGCTTCGAGCGACCCCTGGGTCGGCATCGGCCGCGGAGATACCGTGCCGGGCGGCAGAGTCTACTTCTCCTACGCGCTCAACGACGGCAAGGCGATGGTCGCCGTCTCCGACGACCAGGGCAAAACCTGGAAGAACCACTTTGACGTGGGTGCTGCGGCGGGCGTCAACCACACGGCCTTCCCGGTCGTCATCGCGGGCGACGATAACCGCGCCGCGGCGGCCTTTCTGGGAACTGCCGCCAAGGGCAGCATCCAGGACAGGGCATTCCCCGGAGTCTGGTATCTGTACATCGCGCACACCTACGACGGCGGCCAAACCTGGACGACCGTTAACGCGACGCCCAACGATCCGGTTCAGCGCGGCGGCATCTGGCTCGGCGGCGGCTCGCCTCCGCACCGCAACCTGCTCGACTTTATCGGGATAGACGTGGACAAGAGCGGTCGCGTGGTCGTCGGCTATGCGGACGGCTGCACGGGCGCGGCCTGCGTCCAGGCTCCTTACGAGGCCACGGGCAACTCCTACACGGCGCTGGCTTCGATAGCGCGCCAGACGGGCGGCAGGCGGCTCTTCGGGCCGGACACGGCCGCGACCACCTCTGCGACAGTCCCTGGCTCGCCTTCGGTGACGGCCGGGCGCGACGGCGCGGTCGTTCATCTCTCCTGGTCCGAATCGGATGACGGCGGCTCGGCCATTACCAACTACAAAATCCTGCGCGGCACTGCCAGCGGAGGGGAAACCCTGCTGGCGACGATCTCCGGGACGGCCAACCGGTACGACGATACGACGCCCAGTCTCGATACCACCTATTACTACAAGGTGGTGGCGGTCAACGCCGAGGGCGAATCGTGCGGCAATAACGAGGTCTACGCTCCGCAGATGGGAGACTCCTGCACGGGCCTGATAGAAGCCACGGACCCGGCGGGCGACCAAAAGGGCTCACCCGGCAATGCAGACCTCGACGTGATCTCGGTCGCGATGGCCGATTACGTCGAAGGCAGCGAGAATAAACTGGTCTTCAAGCTCAAGGTGGCGGACCTCAGCATTCTGGTCCCGAACCGCCAGTGGAGGGTTATCTGGAACTACCCGATCAGCCCGCCAGCCTCGTCGCTTGTCACCTTCACGGGCTCTTACTACGTCGGGATGAATTCCGACGCCACCGGGCCGACCTTCGAATATGGCACGGTCGCCACGGTCGAAGCTGTTCCGACCAACGCGGGCGCGCCCAACAAGCTCGGCCAGGCCGACAGCGGAAGTTATGACCCGGCAACCGGCGTCATTACCATCACTGTCTCCGCGAGCAAGGTCGGAGGCCCGAGAGCAGGCGACATCATCGGCACGCTCGTCGGGAGAACCTTCTCCGGTAACGGTAACGAGACGGTCAAATCACAATCGGCCGTTGACACGACGGCGCTCTCCGGGCCGGTCGATCCTTACACGGGCGCCTCCTACATGGTCGTCGGCAACACCGCCTGCCGGAGCAACACTGCGCCGGTAGCGGTTCTGACTGCCACTCCGACGACGGGCACGGCTCCGTTGACCGTCAACTTCGACGGCTCCGGCTCGACCGACCCGGACACGGGGGCTCCGCCCGATACCATCGCCTCCTACACCTTTAACTTCGGCGACGGCTCGACTCCCGTCACTCAATCTTCGCCGACCATCTCTCATACCTACAGCAGCGCGGGCGATTACACCGCGACGCTGAAGGTGACGGACTCGCGCGCCAAGAGCAGTGATAATACGGCGAGCGTCTCGATCAAGGTTAACCCGTCCGTGGCCTGTAGCACGGCGCTCGGCGCGGCTTACGTTTCACAGTCCGGCGACTTCGACGGCGACGGGCTGACGGACAGGGCCGTCTGGCGGTCTTCGACGAGCGAGTGGTTCATCCTCACCAGTTCTAACGGTGTGAGGGTGCGCGCGTGGGGTGACGTGGCGGGCGATATTCCCGTCGCCGCCGATTACGACGGCGATAAGAAGGCCGACCTGGCCATCTTCCGCCCGTCCGACGGAGGTCACTGGTACATCATCAACAGCTCCAACAAGTCCGTCAGGGTGGCGCAATGGGGCAATGTTCCCGGCGATATTCCAGTGCCTGCCGATTACGACGGCGACGGAAAGGCCGACCTGGCCATCTTCAGGCCCTCGGACGGCGGCAAGTGGTACATCGCCAACAGCTCGAACAACACGTTCGCCGTCCGGCAGTGGGGCGATGTCTCCGGTGACATTCCAGTGCCCGGCGATTACGACGGCGATAAGAAGGCCGACCTGGCCATCTTCCGTCCGAGTAACGGCGGCAACTGGTACATCATCCAAAGCTCAAACGGCCAGGGCCGCGTTAAGCAATGGGGCGATGTGGCGGGCGATATTCCGGTGCCCGGTGATTACGACAACGACGGCAAGACGGACGTGGCCATCTTCCGCCCGAGCAACGGGACCTGGTACATCGTCTATAGCCAGACCGGCTGGGGACGCTTCCAGCAGTGGGGCGACGTGGCGTGCGACATTCCGGTGCCCGGCGATTATGACGGCGATAAGCGGGCCGACATCGCCATCTGGCGCGGCTCGACGGGCGAGTGGTACGTCATCAACAGCTCGAACAACAGGGGCGTGACCACGAAGTGGGGTCAACCCGAGCTTGGCGATGTCCCTGTCTCGGCTATTCAGGTCAGGCACTAATCGGCCAGTCCGCATTAGTTGCGAATCGTCGCCAGCCTCCGATCTCCCTTCACGGCCCGCAGGAGCGCGGGCCGTGAAGGGACACGGCGGCCAGGCGGCTTCGATTAAGCTCGAAAAGGACCGGGGCCGGTTCGCCGTGTCCCCGGTGACGGGTCCGGGAGAGGGAGCGCTACTTAAGTGGCGCTCCCTCTGCTTTTTAGTGCGGCGCTCTGGTTTGACATCGCGGCAAAGTCCAACATATAGTGTGCCTCTTACCTTGACGCTCTAGGGACAGGGCTTGGGGCTTTTGTTCCGCAGGGGTGTCGAAGAGCCGAAATAGACGCATGTTCAAACTTCAACGCTTAGAAATCACCGGCTTTAAATCCTTCGCGGACCACACGGAGCTTGTCTTCACGGGCGAAGGCATCACGGCCGTCGTCGGTCCCAACGGCTGCGGCAAAAGCAACGTCGCCGACGCCATCGCCTGGGTTTTGGGTGAGCAGAAGATCAAGAACCTGCGCGGCGCTGAGATGAAGGACGTTATCTTTCAGGGCTCGCGCAACCGGCAGCCGAGCGGCATGGCCGAAGTCGTCCTCCACATGGTCCGCGACGAAACCATCGAGCACGAGCCGGACATAGACGATATTGATTCCACGCTCGAAGAGATTGACGACCACGCCGTCCGGCTCGAAGACCTGAACGTGGCTGGAGAGGCCGCGGACGCCGTGGCAATCGAGCCTGCCTCGCTCTCTTTCCCGGCGGGCGAACCGGCCGCGGAAGGGATGCCCGCCGCCGTTGAGACGGGTGAGCGGACGGGTCACGAAGAACTGACGCCGGAGCAGGCGACCGGCGCTGACGCCGCAGCAGCAGGCGGCGATGCTCCGGCCGAAGCGAGCACGGGTGCTCCTGAAGCCGGGGGCGATAGTCTTGACTTGAGCGATGATGCGGCGGATGCGGCGAGTGCTGCGCCCGAAAGCGCCGCGATGAAGCTGGCGCACAAACGGCGCTGGCGTCCGAGCCGCCTGGCCCTGGAATTTGCGCCGGGCGAAGCCGTTTCGGTCACGCGGCGTCTCTATCGTTCCGGCGAGAGCGAGTACCTGCTCAACAATCGCGCCTGCCGCCTGCGTGATATTCAAGACCTCTTCTCCGGGACGGGGCTCTCCGGCGCTCATTACGCCATCATTGAGCAGGGACGCATCGGGCAGATTCTCTCGGCCAAGCCGATGGATCGCCGCACCCTGATTGAAGAGGCCGCCGGAATCACGAAGTTTCGCGTGCGCCAGCGCGCCGCCGAAGCCCGTCTCGAATCCGCACGCGCCAACCTGTCGCGCGTCTCCGACATCATTTCCGAGATAGACAGGCAGGTCAACAGCCTGCGCCGCCAGGCTGCCAAGGCGCGCCGCTATCGCATCCTCCGCGAAGAGCTGCGCGAGCTTTTGCGCGGCGTCTTCGTGGCCGAGGAACGCTCGCTGGCCCAACTGCTCGAAGAGACGCGCGTCAGGCTCGAAGAGGTCGCGCGCGAAGAACGCGCTCTGGTCGAAGAGCTGGCCGCGGGCGAGGACGATGCGCGCAGCGCCACACAGGAGGCGCGCTCGCTCGAAGAAGAGCTGGCGGAGACGCGTGCGGCCATTGCCGAAGCTGAATTGCAGCGCGACCGTCGCCTGCGCGAGCGCAGCTACCAGGAGGAACAGGCCGTCGCGCTCGAAGAGAGGCGCGCGGCGGTCGAGAGCGAGATCGAAGCCGTGCGCGTGCGTCTTGGCCGGGTCGGCGAAGAGTGTGAGCGGCTGCGTAGACAGGATGCGGAGTTGCGCTCCGAGAGCGAGGAGCACGCGCTGGTGCTGCAATCGGCGGAGACGGCCTACGGGCGGCGCGTCCTGGAAGTGATTGAAGCCGAGGCCGAGGTTGAGCGTGCGCGCGCAGAGCTGTTGACGCACACGGGCATCGCCGAAAGACTGATGGAGATCGGCCGCCAGTTGGAAGCCGCGCTCGAACGTCTCGCGCTCCAGGCCGAAGGGTTGGCGCGCGAGGGCGAGCGGGCCGCCGCCATCCACGCCGAGCGGATAACCGAATCCGAGACGCTCAATCGTGAGATCGGCGTCGCGCGCGAGAGCCTGGCCAGGCTCATCGCCGAGCGTGAAGCCGCCGTCCATACGGTGGTTTTAGGCCACGAGGCGGTCTCGGAAGCCGACGCCGAATTGACGCGTGCGCGCGACGAATTTTCGCGCGTTCATCATCGCCTGGATACGCTGCTTGAGCTTGACCTGCGCCACGCACACTACTCGCCCGCAGTGCAGCGCCTCTTCTCGGCGGGCGACGCGCCCGAGGAGTTCCACTTCATGGGCACGCTGGCCGACATGCTCAACGTCGAGCCGCGTTGGGAGCGGGCCGTCGAAGGCGCGCTCGGCTCATCCTTGCAGGCCATCATCGTGCCGACGCCTGACGATGCCGCGCGCGCCGCGCTCTGGCTGAGAGAGCATGATGCGGGCCGCGCGAGCTTCCTGGTAGCCGGGCTGCACGGCGCGAGCGAAGAGACGGATACCGCCGCTTACAGGGCCGAGGCCGCGGCCTCCGGTCCACCGGCAAACGATGATGCGGACGTGACGGAGCTGCGTATACATCAACTGCTCGGCGCGCCGCGTGAGCTGCTGGCGGTGCTCAACCGCACGATTCCGCAGAGAATGAATGCGCGCATCGCTTCGAGCCTGGACCACGCGATGACGATGTCGCTGGCGACGGGCGAGATGTGCGTGACGACCGAGGGCGATTGGGTGACGGGCGGTCAACTGGTCAACGCGGGCGACGAGCGCGCGCTCGAAGAAGGCGCGGGGCTGCTGGCCTTCAAGCGTGAGCTGCGTGAATTAGAGACCCGCTCGCAGGAGCTGGAAGCCGAGATGCTGGTCGCGGAAAGGGCCGTCGCGGAAGCGCGTGCCCGCCTCGGCGAGCTTGAGGACGGCGTCGTGCTGCTCAACGAAGCCATCGGCCGCGAGGAGCGCGACGCGATGGCGCGTGAGTTGAATGCCGCACAGTTGTTGCAGGAGATCGAGCGGGCCGAGCGTCACCTGCGCGTGGTCGCAGACGACGCCGCGCGGCTGGCGCAGGAACGGCTCGAACTCGAAGAGCGCCGCGCGACCGCCTTGACCGAGGCGGAAGCCGCCGACACCTCCCGGCTGGCCGCTTCCGAGATGGTCGCGGAGGCCGCATCGCGCCTGGCGATTGCGCGCCGCGCCGCGGAAACCGAGAGCGAAGGATTGGGTGAGCAGCGCGCCGCCGCCGCCGCCGCGGCCGAGCGCCGCCGCGCCACCGCCGCCGAGTTGAGACGGATGGAGGCCGAGCGCGGCGACCTGGACGAGAGGCTCGAACGAATGGAGCGCGAGGTGGCGGAGTCCGCGTCGCGCCTGGCCGAGCTGCGCCGCTCGATAGAGGAGATGGAGCAGGGCGCCGAGTCGGTCGAAGAAGAGCGCGCGCGTGAAGATGAGTTGATCGGGGCGAAGGCTGCGCGCCTGGCACAGGCTCGCGAGAGGGCCGACGCGCTCTCGGCGGCGCTGGGCGAGCTGAACCGGCGCGCCGCGGCCGCACGCGAGATGCGAGCGTCGCTCGAAGTGCAGCGCGCCGAGGCGACGGCCCGGCTCGGCTACGTGCGCGAAACCTGCATGTCGGAGTTGAACCAATCGCTCGAAGATTTGTCGCGCGAGCGTCCGGCGGACGAAGAGTTCGACCTGGAGGCTGGGCGTGCACGCGTCGAAGAGCTGCGCGCACGCGTCGAGGGCTTCGGTGCGGTCAACATGATGGCGCTCGAAGAGCTGGCGGAAGCAGAGGAGCGCCTGCTCTTCCTGACCGGACAGCGGCAGGACATCACGGAGGGCATCGCTTCGACCGAAGAGGCGCTGCGCGAGATCAAGCGCCGCTCGCGCGAACGCTTCCGCCACGCCTTTGAGCAGATCAATCGCAACTTCAGCGAGTTCTTCCTGGAGCTGTTCGGCGGCGGGCGCGGCGAGATGAGCTTGATCGAGGCCGACGACGTGCTGGAGTCCGGCATAGACATCGTCGCACAACCGCCCGGCAAGCGGCTCCAGAATGTGCTCCTGCTCTCCGGCGGCGAAAAGGCGATGGCCGCGCTCGCGCTCGTCCTCGGCATCTTCCATTATCGTCCCTCGCCCTTCTGCCTGCTCGACGAAGTGGACGCGCCGCTCGACGAGGCCAACGTCGGGCGCTTCACGGATAAGATCGCGCAGATGTCGGCCAACACGCAGTTCATCGTCATCACGCATAACAAGCGGACGATGGAGATGGCGCGCGCTCTCTACGGCGTGACGATGGAAGAGGTCGGCGTCTCGAAGATGGTCTCGGTCAGATTCGAGTGATGAAGAAGTCCCTAACCTTGCGAGTCTCGATTGCCGCGCTGCTGATTTCGGGCGCGGCGATTTTCGTCGGCGCACAGGAGCGTAAGCCCGCCGTCAAGCAGAACACGCGCGAGCGCCAGGCCGCAATTCCGCCCGTCGTCACGACGGACGCAGCCGCGGCCGAAGCCGTTTCTTACTCTTACGAATTTACCAAGCCGGAATTCTACATCCGTCACATCGTGCTCGAACACGACGGCGCGGGGCGCGGGAAAATCTCCTTCGAGCGCCAGGGCGACCTGGAGCCCATCGTCGAGCCGATAGAGCTTTCGGAAAGCTCGCGGGCACGTATCACCGCGCTCTGGGCGGCGCTGCGCTTCCTCGACTCCGACGTGAGCTACCAATCCGAAAAGCAGTTTCCGCAGCTCGGGACGATGCGCCTGGGCATGCAGCGTGGGCTCAAGACGCGCACGGCCGAGTTCAACTGGACGCACGACCCCGGTGCTAAAGCTCTCGTAGACGAATACAGGCGCGCCGCCAACCAGGCCATCTTCATCTTCGACATCACGCTCGCGCGCCAGAACCAGCCGCTCAACTCGCCGAAGCTGATGGACCAGCTCGACAAGTACGTGGCCAGGGGCGAGCTTTCCGACCCGCAGCAGCTCGTCCCGCTGCTCCGCGAGCTGACCACGGACGAACGCATCCCCCTGATGGCGCGCAATCACGCCGGGCGTATCCTGAAAAAGCTCGAAAAATAGCGCCCGCGTTCCCGCGCGCGGCCCTCGTCCGATGACCGCCGCAATGTTTCTTTTACGTTCACCCTCGACCGCAGCGGTCGAGAAATTCCTTCATGCCGAGCGGAGAGAGCCTTTCTCTTACGCTGAGGTCGGGGCCTCGCGCGGGCAGCCGCCCGCCGGTTACGACGTAGACCACAATCGCGTCCTGCTCGGCTCCGGGGCAGAGGCTTTCGCGCGGGCCGTCGAAGCGATCAACTCATGGCAGATGTTCAATCTGGGTTGGTGCAGCGTCTATCCGCGGCGCGCGCCTCTCGTTGCGGGCACGACCGTGGCCATCATCATCAAGCATTTCGGATTCTGGTCGTTGAATGCGTGCCGCATCGTCTACCTGCTCGAAGACGAAGGCGCGCTCCGCAGGTACGGGTTTGCCTACGGCACGCTGCCCGCACACGGCGAGCGAGGGGAAGAGAGATTCAGCGTCGAATGGCGGCCGGAGGACGGCTCCGTCTGGTACGATCTGTACGCGTTTTCCACCCCGGCGCGACTGCCCGCAAAGCTCGCGTATCCGTTGGCCCGAAGGTTGCAGCAGCGTTTTATCGAAGCCTCGAAGCTGGCAATGGTCAGGGCCGTCAGGGACAGCCGCGCCTGACTGTTGACTATCACCTCTTCAGAGGCATAGCATTCCGCCGTCCTTCGCCGGGCGGCGTCGTCGGCTGCTTCCGGCATGAGAGCATCGCGCTTTTAGTTCTGATACTTAAGGAGGAAGAAGATGTCTCGCCAACCCGGCCGGGCCGCCCATCGCGTACTCCACGTCGCCGCCGCTCTGACCCTGCTCTGTCTCTCGCCGGGCGCGCTGCCGGGCCCTGCGCAGGCACAGAACAGGGACCCTAGAAGAACCGAGACCATAGAGTCGCGCCAGGCGTCGCTGCGCGGGCTGAGACGGACGGAGAGCCGCCCCCGAAGCGAGTCCGAGGAACTGCCTGCGTACCGGGTCATCGAAGCGGATTTAGCGCGGCTTCAGCAGACGAATTACCGTCTCTCGGAGATGGCCGGGGCCGCGGCCGCGCTCGACTACGGGCAGATCAGAAAGCAGGCCGCGCAGCTCAGGAAGAGCGCCGCGCGGCTCAAGACCAATCTCTCGCTTCCGCAACCGGAGAAGGGCGAGAAGCCGAAAAAGGAGGAGCAAGAGCCCGGCCCGGAAGACCTCAAGGCGGCGATTGCCGACCTGGATAGCCTGGTCAGAACGCTCTCCTCAAACCCCATCTTCAATCTTTCGGGCGTCCTCGATGTGGAACACTCGGTCAATGCCCGGCGCGACCTCGAAGAGATCATCAAGCTGAGCGGGCGGATACAGAAACACGCGGAGTCTCTGAGCCGGGCCGCCGGGAAGAAACCTTAGGCTGGCGCTGCACCGCGCCGAACGCCGCGCGTTGCGATGATTGCTCCGCGTCCTCTGATTTAACTCGAAGGCAGGCCACAGCCTGCGCAAAATTCTCAGGGCACGCCGTCAGCCTTTACGTGAGCGGTTGCTTTGCTAAAGCTCCTGCTGTCCGCTCAAGATAAATAAAGACAATTGGTTCATGCGCCCGGTCTGGCCGCTGGGCTTCACCGGCGGACCTTCTAGCTTTCTTCGCCTCGCGAAGCGCGAACAAAACCGTCCATCTCAGGCGGGCGCTGCCGCCGCAGGCTCTTTGCCAATCGAAAAACCGGGATGCGAAAGTCCGCCGGATAATCTATAATCACGCCCACCACGTGACGACCCCATTACTGACAAAACTCGAGGGCGCGATTTCGCAGTGCGCCGCCGACATAGACGCACTCTACGCGCGTTGCGCCGGGGCTGCGCCGAATTATGGCCTTACTCCTGAAGATTTCAGGGCTGCCATCAGGGTGGCGATAGAGAAGTACCTGTTCGGCGACGAGGGCGCGGATGCTCCGTCGGCCGACGATGTCCGTCAATTTGTCAATGAGCTTCAGGTCTCGGACCTGTACCTGGCGCTCGCCTGCGCGCGCGGCAACGAACACGCCTGGTGGGCGTTTGACCAGGACTTCCGCCGCTATATCGAACGCGTCGCGCGCCACCTGGCCAGCGCCGAGACGGACGCCGAAGAGGTCATTGATTCCGTTTACGTAGAGCTTTACGGCACGCGCGTCGTCAACGAGGTGAGGCAATCGAAGTTTGCGACCTACACGGGGCGGGGAACGCTGCGCGGCTGGCTGCGGACGGTCGTCTGGCACGCCGTGATTGACATGCACCGCGCGCGCCACGACGAGATTTCGATAGAGGACTGGTCGGAGGGCGGCGGCGAGACGCATGACCGGCCGGGCTGGCGCGCGGAGGCCCGCGGCGGCGAGGGCGCGATGGTTGACCGGATCGCGCGCGAGCGCTACAGGGCCGTGACGGTCGCGGCGCTCGACACGGCGCTGGCCACCCTGGACGATCACGAGAAACTGTTGCTGCTCTATTATCACGTCGAGGGGCTCAAGCTGCGCGAGATTGCGCGGCTGGTCGAAACGCCCGCCTCGCCGCTCCGGCGCTGGTTTCAGCGCCAGTCGAAGCGCCGCGTCACGGCTCCCGAAAGCCGCGTTCACGAATCAACGGTCATGCGCTGGCTGGAAAAGGTTTACGGCAAAGTCCTGGAGCGCTTTCGAGCAGAGTTAGAAGAGCAGGGCGGGCTCAGCGCGGCCGAGATCGAGCTGTGTGTCGGGATGGCGACCGAAGACCTCGCGCCGGAAGACGTTCGTCGTCATTTGACGGATACTTCCGCGGGCGAGCTAGGGCAAAGTTAGGAGCCGTCCAACGTCCCAGGGGGAGGAGAGATAAAAAGTTGCCACGACCGAAGAGAAAAAAGGAGAATGAAGCGCAGCGCCGGATGGTGGCTCGACACCTGCGCGCCCGCTCGCTGTCGGCCCCGGCCGTTCCCTCCGGCGGGCATCTGGACGAAGACGCCCTCTCGGCTTTTATCGAAGGCCGTCTCGGCGAGACAGAGGCAGCGCCCTTCGTCAAGCACCTGGTCGCCTGTTCTTCGTGCCGCCGGATTACGGCGCAACTGGTCCGCCTCGATACGGAGATAGCTCACGGCCAGCCGGACCCGTCCCCGGCCGTCGAAGAGCCCGGCCGCATCCGCCGTTTCCTCGAAAGCATGGCGGCGCGCGTCTTTCCTTCGACCGAGGAGGATGCCGTCTTCGCCTATCATGCCCCGGCCGATGATTTCAAGCCCAGGGACGAGACACAGGGCGGCAGCGCGTCCGGCCCGAAGAGCGAGCAGGATTAGCAGGAAGACGCCTCTCAGCTCGACGGAAAATACCCGCCCCGGACCTTCATCGCCCGTCATCGCAGATAACAGTTTCAGAGCAGTGCCGCGAAGAGAGAGCCGCAGGCCAGCAGGAGCAGGGAAGACAGTGCTTGGCCGTCCCTCGCGGCGGGCGTGAAGCGTATCCGGCGGATGCGGCGGCGATCAACGCGCTCGACCATAAAGCGCGCGCCCTGATGCTCGATTGATTCACCCTGGCGCAGGAGGCGGCCCGCCCTGTCGAGCAGGAACCCGGCCATCGTCGTATAGCCAGCCTCTTCCGGCAGGTTCAGGCCGAAGCGCCGGTTGGCATCGCGCACGGCCAGCATCCCGTCCAACATAAAAGTCCCGTCCGCGTCTTCGACGATCTGCGCGCGCACCTCTTCATCATATTCGTCGTTGATCTCGCCGACGATCTCTTCAAGCAAATCTTCAAGCGTGACGATGCCTTCGATGCCGCCGTGCTCGTCCACGACGAAAGCCATGTGCGACTTTGACGCCTGCATCTGCGCCAGCACCGCGCCGAGCCGCGCCCGCGCCGTGACAAACGTCGGAGCATGGAGCAGCTTTTCGACCTTGAACTCGGCGGGGTCCTTGCGCAGGCACGGCACGAGGTCTTTCAGGAAGAGCACGCCGACGACTTCGTCAAGGCGGTCGTGGTAGACGGGCAGACGCGAATAGCCCGACTCACAGAAAGAGTTTTCGGCCTCCGCTATCGTCGCCGTGACGGGCAGGGCCACGATATTGGTTCGCGGAATCATGGCTTCGCGAACCTGTGCGGACGAAAAATCGAAGATGCGCTTGATTAAATCCACGTCCGTGTCGAGCTGCCCGCCCTGGCGCGATGCCTCGATCAGTTGTTGCAGCTCCTCTTTCGTGTAGATCGAGGCGTGCTCGGCCTTCGAGTTGAGGCCGAAGAGCCGCACGGTGCGCGCGCTGGCCCAATCGAGCGCGTGAATCGGCAGGCGAAAGAGCCTGTAGAAAACACGCATCGGCAGGGCCGTCGCCAGCGCAACCCTTTCGGCACGTTCGAGCCCGAGCAGCTTCGGAGCCTGTTCGCCGAGCACGATGTGCAGCGTCGTGATAATCATGAACGCGATCAGGAAGGCGATGGTATGGCGCATGGCCTCCGAGACGCGCCCGGAGAGCGGGGCTTCGAGCAGGTGCGCGAAGGTCGGCTCGCCGATCCACCCGAGGGCCAGCGACGCGAGCGTGATGCCCAGCTGCGAGGCCGAAAGATACGCGTTGAGATTATTGAGCAGCCCGAGCAGGCGCTGCGCACGGCGGTCGCCGCCCGCCGCCAGCGTCTCAATCCGCGAGCGGCGCACGCCGACCAGCGCAAACTCGGCCGCGACGAAAAAACCGTTGGCGAAGACGAGCACGAAAATCGTCAAAATATAGAGAGCTGTCTGCATCTTCCTAAATCATTGTGTCCCCGGAACGGCCCTGCCCCTGTGGTCGTCGGCCGGATGAAGGGCCAAGCTCCGTCACGTTCCGCCGGATGACGGGAGCGGCGCAGGCGGCTCGCCCGGGGGCGTCTCCGAAGAGACGGCGCATCGGTCTGGGGGCTTAAACATTCGACTGCCCGGCTTTGATAGCTTAGACGTTTGATGGCGTTGCGACAACCGCCGCGAATCAGACCGCGAGCAGTTCTCGAACTAGCTGGCAGAACTCGACGATCCGATTCTCGACCCAGAAGCGGTCTTCGCCCTGCGTCTCGACCCCGACGAAACCGACGTGGCCGCCGTGCTCCGGCGAGAGTAGGACGATGTTGGGATTGGACTTGATGGCAGGGTCGCGCAGCGGTTCGTAGGGGACGAAGGGGTCGTCTATGGCGTGGACGATGAGCGACGGGATGGCTATTCGCGGGAGGAAGGGAAGGGCGCTGGCGTGGCTGTAATAATCGTCCGCGTCCGAATAACCGCCGTGAATCGCCGTGTAGCGCTCGTCAAAGGCCCGGATGGTCCGCACCAACCGGAGGTCGCGCGTATCGTAGAGGTCCGGGAAGAGCTTCTGCTTCTGTCGGATGCGGCGGTGCAGGCTCTGGATGAAGCTCCGCTTGTAGACCCAGTTGGAGCGTTGCTCGATGGCATCTGCGCAGAGGCTTAAATCAATCGAGGGAGAGACGGCGCAGACGGCCACCAGTTGGCGCGGCAGCCTGCCGGGCTCTTCGCCCGCGAGCTTGAGCGTCATGTTGCCGCCCATCGAAAACCCTGCCAGGAAGATGCTCGGCAAATTATCCTTTTCGACCAGCTCGCGAATCACCGCGTCGAGATCGCTGCTCATCCCGGCGTGATAGAGCGTCGGCGCGAGATGCTCCGTGTCACCGCAGTTGCGCAGGTTCAGGCGGACC
>DASVWH010000113.1:0-7156 GCA_036389715.1 Pyrinomonadaceae bacterium
ATAGCTGGTTTGCTAGAACAGCCAACAGACGGGATGTCCGGTCAGGGGAAGTAACAAGCGTGATGAATGAAGGGGAAAACCGCCGCACTATCCTCCTGATCGAGGAGGACGACGATACGCGCCGCGTCTTGAAGGCGAATCTACAGACCGAAGGCTACCACGTGTTGCTGGCGCTCGACGAAGAGGACGCTCTCGACAGGGTGGGCGGCGGGGGCACGCCTGCGGACTTAGTGCTCATCAACCTTGTCGGCAAAGCACCGGAAGACGGGCTGGCCGCCGGGCGCAGGATACGCACGCACGCGAAATACGACGGGCACACGCCGCTCGTCGTGATCGCGGAGAAGTACGGCAAGGCATTGGAGGGGACGGACGTGAACGTCAGCGGCAACGACTGGATCACCTACCCGGAAGACCACGACCAACTGCGGAATCTACTCGCCCGCCTGCTCAACCAGCCCGCAAATTAGAACACTACCAACACTTTGTCCGCTCCAGTCGCGGCCGGGGCTGCCCGGCATGATTGCTCTGCGAACAATCAACCTTTTGAGCCCGCATACTGTCGCGCGAGTTCGCGCTTGAGCAGTTTGCCGGTCGGGCCTTTCGGGATGTCGGTGACGAAGCGGACAGACTTCGGGCACTTGAAATCGGCCAGCCGCTCGCGGCAAAAGCCGATGACCTCTTCCTCGCTCGCGTGCACCCCTTCCCTGAGCACGACGAAGGCCGCCACCTCTTCGCCGTAGAGCGGGTCCGGGACGCCGATAGTGGCCGCCGCCGCGACCGCCGGATGCCCGTAGAGCACTTCGTCAATCTCGCGCGGGTAGATGTTTTCGCCGCCGCGAATAATCATGTCGGACTTGCGGTCCACGATGTAGAAGAAGCCGTCTGCGTCCCTGTAGCCGACATCGCCCGTGTGCAGCCAACCGCCGCGAAAGGCGCGCGCCGTAGCCTCCGGGTTCTTGTAATAGCCCTTGAAGACATTCTCGCCGCGAAGAACGATCTCGCCCAGTTGGCCGTCGGGCACTTCCCTGTCCTCTTCGTCGAAGACCTTCATCTCGTTACCCGTCGACATCCCGCAAGAGCCCGGACGCCGCCGCTCGTCCGGCGGGTTGAAGCTCGAACGACAGGTTGATTCCGACAGCCCGTAGCCTTCGATCACCAGGCAATTGAAGGTCAGCTCAAAGCCCTTCAGGACTTCGGCCGGGACGGGCGCGGAGCCGCACATGGCAAAGCGCAGCTGGCCCGTCTGCAAACCCTCCGGCACACCCTGCGGGTAAGTGTTCAAGAGCATGGCGAGCATCGTGGCCACCGAGCCGAACGAAGTCACCCCGTAATCCGAGATGATTTGCCAGAACCTGGAGGCGGAGAATTTCGGGCTGACGACCGTCGAGCCCCCTGCGTAGAGCGGCGTGATGGTCGTCACGATGATCGCGTTGACGTGAAAGAGCGGCATGATGGTCAACAGGCGGTCGTGCTCCGTGAAGCCGAGCCAGGCCGAGACCTGCCGCGCGTTGGCCAGGATATTGCCGTGTGTCAGCAGGCATCCCTTGGGCTTGCCCGTCGTCCCAGAGGTGTAGATGATGATGGCCTCCGCGTCCGGCTCGATTTCGACCGCCGGAAGCCCCGCTTCTTCACCGGCGAAACCGGCCGTCGCGCTCCGCTCGTCGTCGAATTCGATAACGTGGCGCAGGTCCGGCAGCTCCGCGCGGATGCCCGTCACCGTCGGCAGAAACTGCGAATGGACGAGCAGCGCCTTGGCCTCGGAGTTGCCGAGCACGTAGGCCATCTCCTGCGCCTTGAGCAGGGAGTTGACAGGCCCTGCGAGCGCGCCCAGCTTGAAGCAGGCGAAGTAGGCGATGATGTATTCCGGGCCGTTCGGCATCAGGAGGCTGACCACGTCGCCCTGCCCGATGCCGCGCGCCGAGAGCAGGCGCGCCGTCCGGTTGACCGCCTCGTCGAATTCGGCATAGGTGTAGCGCCTCTGGTCCAGCTCCGAAAAGAGAAAGTGCTTGCCGGGCGTCGCCTCTCTGCGCGCTTCCAGAAGTCGTCGTAAATTCGGCGGCGTCGTCTCCGCCCGTGCGGGTGACTCTCTATCTTTGCCTGTCATATCGTCTCGTATGATATATTATGCGGCGCAGGAGTCACTACATCCAAAAGCCAGGCGGGAAGGCAGAGCGATCTAAGGATGAAGCAGAGAGATTGATTCCCTTCCTTTCGCCTTCGTCCTACATCATTACATTATTTATGGTCACCTATCGCAATTTCATTAATGGCGAGTGGATAGAATCGGTCTCGTCGCGCACACTGGAAAATATCAACCCGGCCAACACAGGCGACGTGCTCGGCACAATCCGGCAGGCGACACGCGAAGAGGCGCGGTGTGCGGTCGAGGCCGCTCACGGGGCTTTCCGCGACTGGCGGATGACGCCTGCGCCTGCGCGCGGTCGCATCGTGGCACGCGCGGCCCGCCTGCTCGAAACAGAGAAGGAGGCGCTGGCCCAGCTGCTGACGCGCGAAGAGGGCAAGACCATCGGCGAATCCCGCGGCGAGCTGCAACGCTCGATCAACGTCGCCGAGTTCTGCGCCGGGGAATCCCGCCGCTTGAACGGCGAGACGATTCAGTCGGAGCTGCCCTCGAACTTCGCTTACACGATCAAGCAGCCGCTCGGCGTCGTCGCCTGCATCACGCCCTGGAATTTCCCCGTGGCGATTCCCATCTGGAAGATCGCGCCCGCGCTGGTCGCAGGCAACACGGTCGTCTTCAAGCCCGCGACGCTGACGCCCGCGACCGCCGTCCGCATCGTCGAGCTATTCGAGGAGGCAGGGATTCCCAGGGGCGTGCTCAATCTCATCATCGGCTCGGGCTCCGATGCGGGCGACGAGATTGTCAATCACGCGGCGGTCAAGGCCGTCTCCTTCACGGGCTCGAACGAGGTCGGGATACGGCTCTACGAGCAGGTCTCCAGGCGCGGCGCGAAGGTCCAATGCGAGATGGGCGGCAAGAATCCCGTCATCGTCATGGAGGACGCCGACCTTGACCTCGCGGTCGAATCCACTGCGCAGGGCGCTTTCGGCTCTTCGGGCCAGAGATGCACGGCGACGAGCCGCGCCGTCGTCGCACAGGAAGTCGCCGACGAATTCGTCGCGCGCATTACGGAGCGCGCCCGCTCCATGCGGATCGGCGATGGCAGCGACCCCGCCACAGAGATGGGGCCGAGCGTTGACGAGGGCCAGTTCAAGACCGTCCTGAGCTTCATCGAGATCGGGCGCGAGGACGGGGCCGAACTCAAGTGCGGCGGGACGCGCGCCGAAGGCGACGGACTGGATAAAGGCTACTTCGTCCGCCCGGCGGTCTTCGACCGCGTGACGCCCGACATGCGAATCGCCCGCGAAGAGATTTTCGGGCCGGTCCTTTCCGTGCTGCGCGTCAAGGATTTTGAGGAAGCGCTGGCGGTGGCGAACGATTCCGAGTACGGGCTCTCTTCGTCAATCTTTACCAACGACGCCGCGCGTATCTTCCGCTTCGTTGACGAGATCGAGACGGGGATGACGCACATCAACTCGCCGACGACCGGGGGCGAAGCGCACATTCCATTCGGCGGCATCAAGGGCACGGGCATCGGCGACCGCGAGCAGGGCTCGACGGCCCTGGACTTTTACACCGACTTGAAGGTCGTCTACGTAGACTACACGGGCCGCAAACGAGAGGGGAACTTATATTGACCCGTCCATCGAGAGACGCAGGCGCGCTCGCGTCGAGCGTCAAATACAGCCTGCTCTTAATCTGCCTCGGGGCGCTCTGTGCGGCGACCGCTTCGGCACAGGCCATCCAGAGCGTCTATACGGATTCGCGCGGCAAACAGTGCAGGACGCTCGAAAGAGACGACGACGCGGCGGGCTATTTATTACAGCAATGTCCGGGAGTCGCGGGCTATAAGGTTCAGGTCATGTCGGGCGATGATCGTCAAAACATCATCGTCGTCAAGCCTGACGGCTCGAAGCATGAGCTTAATTTCGGGCAGATAGGCGGCGGCGGCTTTTCCGATGTCGGCGCTAAAGTCGAATGGCGCGTCGCCAGGCAACGCGGCAGGCTCGTTCCAATCGCTTTGATCGTCCGCTTCAATATCAGCGAAGACTCGTCGAACCCTCAAAAGATCACCTCGTACCTGACCGTCACTAAAATCACCCCGCGAAAGATTTGCCTGATAGATACGGTGCACCCGGGTCCGAATGCCAACGAAGAGGCACGGCGTCTGGCGGACGGCTCGGCCAGCAAGCCTTGCTTCGAGGTGCTGCCGCCGCCCGACACGCAATAAAACTTTTCATGCTCTTCCAGAGGAACAAAGATGAGTACCGTCGAACAAAAGCAGTCGCAATCCACGCCATCCGAGACAGTCCGCAAGCACAAGGAATTTCTCTTCCCGGCGGTCGCCACCTACTACCAGGAGCCGCTCGCGCTCGTGCGCGGCGAGGGGATGTACGTCTGGGACGACGCGGGCAATCGCTACCTGGACTGCTTCGGCGGAGTGCTGACCGTCAGCGTCGGCCACGCTAATCCGAAAGTCAACGCGGCCATCATCGAGCAGGTCAGGACGCTGCAACACACTTCGACGCTTTACGCCAACAAGCCGCAGGGTGACCTGGCCGAAAAGCTACACCAGATTACGCCCGGCCGCCTGAAGAAATCCTTTTTCACCAACAGCGGCACGGAAGCCGACGATACGGCGATCACTGCGGCCAAGCTGCACACCGGGCGGCACGAGATAGTCGTCCTGCGCCATAGCTACAGCGGGCGCTCGGCGACGGCTCTTTCGGCGGTCGGCCATTCGACGTGGCGGCCCCTGCCCGCACAGGTCGCCGGTATCGTTCACGCTCGCGCGCCCTACTGCTACCGCTGCCCTTTGAAGCTCAGTTATCCGGAATGCGGGCTGGCCTGCGCCGAAGACATCGAAGACGTGATTATGACGACGACGACGGGCGAGATAGCGGCGTTCATGGCCGAGCCTATCCTCGGCGTCGGCGGCTTCATCGTCCCGCCCGCCGGTTACTTCGAGCGCGCCGCAGAGATTACGCGCAAGCACGGCGGCCTCTTCATCGCCGACGAAGTGCAGACGGGATGGGGACGCACCGGCGACAAGTGGTTCGGCATAGAGCACTGGAACGTCGAGCCGGACATCATCACTTCCGCCAAGGGCATGGGCAACGGCGTGCCCATCGGGATGACGACCGCGACGCCCGAAGTCGCTGACAGCTTCAAGGGCTTGACCTTCTCCACCTTCGGCGGCAACCCCGTCTCGATGGCCGCGGCGCTGGCCGTCATCAAGGTCATCGAAGAGGAGGACCTGCGGACGAACGCCGCGGTCGTCGGCGCGTACTTCCGCGAGAAGCTCGAAGGTCTCAAGGAGAGATACCAGGTCATCGGCGACGTGCGCGGGATGGGCCTGATGCAGGCGCTCGAATTCGTCACAGACCGCGAGACCAAAGAGCCCGACCCGCAAACCGTGCTCAAGGTTTTCGAGGAGACGCGCAAACGCGGCGTCCTGATCGGCAAGGGCGGGCTCTACGGCAACGTGATTCGCACGGGAATGCCGCTCATCTCGACCAGGGATAACGTTGACGAGCTGGTAGAGGCTTTGGACGCGGCGCTCGCGGCCGTCTGAAGTTGAAAGCCCGCAGCGCCTTCTCCGCGCAGTTGTTTCTTGATGTCGCGCAGGGCCGCTTCTCCCCGGAACCGGCCCTGCGGCGCTCGATGCGCGCGCGGCGGTTAGCTTGTGACGCAGGCTCAGAGTACTTTGTGACGCGCGCTCAGAGCGGTTTGTGATGCGCGCCCTTTCCCCGGGCCGGGCGGGCGATTTTCTCTCTATGCATGTGGATGTGGCTGCGGGACGTATCTTTTAAGGAGATGTTCGCGTCACCCTAGGCCGCCCTTCTCAACGATAAATAAGAGGTTCAAAGAAATGTTCAGACACCACCTATCTCAGACAGGCGAGCGTGACATTAAAACTTCGAGCAGCCTTTCACAGCTCTGTTCGCTCTCAGTCTACTTGATTTTGCTGGCCCTGATGCTCGTCGCGGCGCGGCCCGCCATCGCGCAGGGCAACGCGCAGCCGCCCTTGATTGACCGCGAGCTTTTTTTCGGGAACCCGGAAATCTCCGGCGCGCAGATTTCACCCGACGGAAAGTTCATCGCCTTTCTCAAGCCGTATAAGGATACGCGCAACATCTGGGTCAAGCGCACGGAAGAGCCTTTCACCGCGGCCAAGCTCCTGACCAATGACACGAAGCGCCCCGTCACGGGCTATTTCTGGAGCCGCGACGGCAAGTTCATCCTGTTCGTCCAGGACCAGGGCGGCGACGAGAATTTCAACGTCTACGCGGTCAACCCGGCGGACAACCCCGTGGCCGGGCAGGAAGTCCCGGCGGCGCGCAACCTGACGGAAGCCAAGGGCGTGCGCGCCGTGATCTACGACGTGCCGCGCGACGAGCCCGACATCATCTACGTCGGGCTCAACGAACGCGACAAGGCCTGGCATGACCTCTACCGCGTCAAAATCTCGACGGGCGAGCGCACCCTGATGCGCCAGAATACGGAACGCATCTCGGCCTGGGTCTTCGACCAGAAGGGCCAGCTTCGCCTGGCCACGCGCGCGACCGAGAAGGGCGATACGGAAATCCTGCGCGTTGACGAGAAGGGCTTCACGCAAATCTACACCTGCAACGTCTTCGAGTCGTGCGGTCCCGTCCGTTTCCACAAGGACAACCAGCGCGTCTACATGGAGACCAACAAGGGCGACAACCTGGATTTGACACGCCTTGTCCTCTTCGACCCCGCGAGCGGCAAGGAAGAGCTGGTCGAATCCGACCCCGTCAATCGCGTTGACTTCGGCCAGGCCATCTTCTCGGACCTGACGGACGAGATCGTCGTCACCTCTTATGAGGACGAGCGGACGCGCCTCTACTGGAAGAACAAGGGATGGGAAGCGGACTACAAGCTGCTGCAAAGCAAGCTGCCGGGCAAAGAGATCAACCCCGGCTCGATGACCAGGGACGAGCGCCTCTGGTTGATTTCGGCCAACAGCGATATGGAGCCGGGCGAGAGATACCTCTTCGACCGCAGCACGAAGAAGCTGACCTTGCAGTATCGCGACTTCGACAAGCT
>DASVWH010000114.1:0-35338 GCA_036389715.1 Pyrinomonadaceae bacterium
TTGGCCGCCAGCTCATACTGGCCCTCGCGCAGCGCACGCTCGGCGCGGGTGCGCGCCTTCTCCGGCTCAAACGCGCCGGTCGCGGCCGTCGCCTGCAACGCCGACGCGCAGAGCATCAGGCAAACAGCAAAGGCGGTCAAACTTCCGACCGCCATCCGGCTCACGCTGGTCTTTAAATTACTAATGCTCATGGGGGCCTCTCTGAACAAGAGATGATGGAGGTGGGATGAAGGATGAAGTAAAAAGGAGGCCCCGGACGGCCCATTATTCTCAGTTCATCGTTTGGCGTTCGACCCTCATCATCTATTTCAGGACTTCTCCGGTCTTCATGGACCAGAGCACGAGATCGAGTTCGTCGAAATCAATTCGCACATCGCGGGCGAACCGGCGCAGGCGCTCTTCCGTTTCCAGATACCGGGTGCGCGTCGTGGGTGGCTGCGGCGATTCGATGATTCCGAGTTCGGCCAGGCTCCGCAGAATGTGTTTGTCGAGAATCGCGTACCCGCTCAAGCCTATGTTGCGCAGGTAATGGCTGGCCTCTTTGTAGCCGAGGCCCTTGATGCGCCGCTCGCGCGCCAGCCAGTCGCGCCGCTCAAGCGGATCGGTGAAACTCTCCAGCCGCTCGCGCAATCGCAGCGCGCAGTCCTGGCGCAGGTAATCGCGCGTGACGACGATATAGCCCGTGCGCGAGACCGGATAACGATGAACTCCCGTCAGAGCCTGCGAAAGCTCCGAGTGCCCGCCGTCCCGAAGCAGATGCCTGACGGCCTCGACCGAGCGCAGGCCCATCCGCGCCGACGCCCCGGCCGTGAAGATGCAATAGACCAGCTCTTCCCAGAGCCGCTCGTCCGAGCCCGCGCGCCAGACCTCGCGAAACTCCGCGAGCCGCGCCCCGATCTCCTCGCGGCGCGCCCGGCGCGTCGCAACTATCTTTTCAATGGTGACGGGTTGAGTATCTCGTCGCACGGTTCTTTGATGTCAACGCCAACGATTCTATGAGCGCGCTCGCGCCATTGTCAACGCACTTGTTAAAGTCCGGCCGGGACGGGTTTTGAGAGTCCGGGCCGTGCCTCCTGCGGCCATCATCCGGGCGCGTGCATCCATTCGCGCGGCCCATCGCATCAAAAGGGTTCTCCCAACTCCTCGGACCAATATTCTTGAGAGCCGCATGGGCGTCTATGCTATCATGCTCTGCCTCAGAGCGAGTGCCGTCGATGGAGGAATGAATGCACAAGGGATTAACCGGCAATAGAATCTTTCTCTTCCTATTAGTTCTCATCCTGGCGGCAATGTCGCCGCTCGGGGCACTGGCGCAAACGACTTCGACCCCGCCGCCGCAGCCCGATTACACGCGCCCGACCGTTCTGACGCGGCCCGTCAATCCGCCGCCGTCGGCGCTGCCGGAAATCGCCGCGCCAGACATCGAGCCTCCCGTCTACGAGCCCATCGTCAGGACACAGGGACTGCTGGTCGAATCGCTGGACGGGAAGATCGTGATGGAGCAGGCGGCCGACCAGGCATTCAATCCAGCTTCCGCCGTCAAGCTCGGGACGGCCCTGACGGCGCTGCGCACCTTCGGCGTGGACCACCGCTTCTCGACGGCCGTCTGGACCGACGGCATTTTCGATTCGGCGACCGGCACGATCACGGGCGACCTGATAGTTTCCGGCCGTGACCCCTCCTTCGGCTACGAGCACGCCATCATGATCGCGCGTGAGCTGAACCGGCAGGGCATCCGCGTCGTGACCGGCGATCTGATCGTCGCGCCGGGCTTCACGATGAACTACGACTGGTCTGCGCAGCACTCGGGCGACCGCTTCTACGACACGCTCGACATGACGCGGCGCCCGGCGCTGGCCACGCGCATCTGGCTCGAAGACCGCGCCGCCGTCGGCGATACGGCCAGCCTTCAGAGCACGCCGAGCGTGGCCGTCATGGGCGCGGTCTACGTTGACCCCGTCCCGGCCAAAGCCCGCACGCTCTTGATTCATCGTTCGAGCACGCTGGTGGACATTCTCAAGGTGCTGCTCTGCTATTCGAACAATTTCATGGCCGAGCGCATCGGCGATAATCTCGGCGGCGCGGGCGGCGTCCAGCGTTTTCTCACGCAGGCGCTTGAACTCAAGGCCGGGGAGATTAAGCTGGCTTCGACGAGCGGGCTCGGCGTCAATCGCGTCACGCCGCGCGCCATGATGAAGATCTTTCGCGAGCTGCGCGTCGAGCTGGCGAAGCACAATCTCTCGCCGTCGGACATCATGCCGGTCGCGGGCGTTGATCCGGGCACGCTTCAGAAGCGTTATACCCTTGACCCTTTCCGCGGCAGCGTGATTGCCAAGACGGGCACGCTGATTCGCACCGACGGCGGCGCGAGCGCCCTGGTCGGACAGATGCGCACGCGCAGCGGCCAGACGCTGCTCTTCGTCATCTTCAACCAGCGCGGCAACGTCCTGCGTTTTCGCCAGGCGCAGGATGCCTTGGTCGCGCAGGTGCAGAATTCTTACGGCGGCCCCGCGCCTTTTGAATACCGCCCGCTGACGCTCGCCATGCGCCTGGCCGGAACGGAATTGAAGGCGACGCCCGCCCGCACGGACGAATACGAGCCGGGCTCGAATTAAGGGTCCAAGAGCAATTTAAGAGACAAAGAGCAAACCCCCGGAAGAGTCACGGCAACCAAACCCCTCCTCATCGAATTCTCGGGCGGGCAACACGGCCTGCCCGCCAGGCCCCCATCTACAGAGCAATGAATGTGGCCGCACGTCCGGTCACCGGGTTTTTCGCATTTAACATGGAGGGTAAAATGAAGATTAAAGGCTTAACTACATTGGGGAGCATGGCATTGGCCGCGCTCCTGCTGGTCGCGGGCACACAGACAAACGCTTTGGCGCAGGGACGCGGCGGCGGTCGCGGCGGCGGCGGCGGAATCAGCGGCGGGGGAGCAGGCAGAGGCGGCGGCCCGAGCGGAGCGCCCGGAGTCGATAGAGGTCTCGGCACGGCTGGCAGCAGTTCTCGCGGTCGCTCCGACGAAGGTCTTGGCAATGCTTCGGGCAGATCGGGCGGGCGTTCCGATGATGGCCTTGAGCGGGCACGCGCCGCACGCAACAATCGAGAGAATCGTGATAACGAGTCGCGCCGACACGGCGATGCTCCGCGCACGGATAAAGACCTGAACAGGTTTCAGGGCATCGCTCATAAGCTGAACACGACGCCGGAGGCTTTGCGGAGCCAGTACGAAGCGGCACTCGCCGCTAACCCGGACCTGAAATTCGGCCAGTTCGTTGCCGCCAACGTCATCGCAGACAACCTGGGCGCGACGCACGCGAACATCACCAGCGCGGCCATTCTGTCCGGCCTTCAAAGCGGCAGAAGCATCGGCCGGACCTTGCAGGACCTGGGCCTCAGCTCGTCCGAGGCCAAGGCGGCGCAGCGTAACGCCGAGCGCCAGATCAAAGAGCGCAAGCGGTAAACGGACGCTCACCTAACCAACTCACAACGCGGATAAAAAGAGGCACCCCGGCGGCCTGAGAGTCGCCGGGGTGCTTTGCGCCCCACCCGCGCACAGCGTGCGGCACTGCGCCCGGGGGGACGAGCCCTGACAGTCGCCCGCGCCGCACCGTCAATCGCCACCGCTGAAGGAAACGCCGCACCACTTACCTTCCACAGCGCTCATCGAGGCAATCAAATCCACGGTCATGCACGGGCTGGCCCATTGACGGGCCGGGCGCACGGAATCGCACGCCCGCCGCTTCTACAGCAAATCGTGAGCCGCCCGCACAGCCGCACTGCCGCCTTCAACTCAAATCGGACTTTAAGCGGCCCCGCCCGGCGCGGGCTTCGACGCGCGCGGTCCACGGTTTTCCATGCAAACTGCTCACTCCCGGCCCTCGCCCCCGAGCGAAATGCCTGCCGCCGCGCACGTCTCGGCAGCCGCGGGCGCGCGCCTGCGGATTGTGTAACCGGCTTCTCATGATGTTACGGAAAGTGACGCATTGAGGCTTCGCCCGGCCCGGACCCATGGGTTTAGGCGCGGATTCGGGCCTCGGCGCTCATGGCATGGCGGTTGCCCTGGGGCTTAGCGCAGAGGTCTCTTGAGACCTGGCGAATTCGGGTCGGCGAGTCCTAATCGGGAGGCAGTGATGGTCGAGCAGACGGCACGCGGCAAGACGAGAGACGGCGGCGGCAGAGGCCCTGGCGAGCGCGGGTTTTCCATGCTGCAATTGATAATCACGATTGCCATTATCAGCGTCGTCTCGGCATTTGCCTTTATGGGCATCAGGTCGGCCAGAGAGAGCATGCGTCTTTCCGGCTCCGCCCGGCAATTTGCGAACTACGTGGAAAAGGCGCGGATAGACGCCATCCGCCGCCATGCGACTACGGCGACGGCTTCAAAAGTACAATTCCTGAACACCACGACCTACCGCGTGACGATGGATTTCGACGGCCAGGGGACCATCAGCTCCAGAGATATCTCGCTCGAATCGGGCGTCGCCGTCTCGGGCGTGCTGCCGGGCGAGCTGGCGTTCGACTGGCGCGGGCGAGCCTCTGCCTGCCTGACCACTTTCCCGCTCGCCAACACCAGCGATGCACTGACCATTGATGTCACGGGCTCGGGCGACGTGACGATAGACAGCGACGTTGCCTCCCCGCCCGAGATCGTCTACAGCAACGTCAACACGACATCCGACATCGCCTCCGACAGCACCGTCAAGGGTACGACCGTCCCCACCGTCGCCCCCGTGACGGATTGCTCCGATCCGCCCGTCGGTTCATCCGGCACGACGACCAATACCGGGACCCTGGGCTGCGCGGTCTCGGTTTCGCCCACCTCGCTGACGATTCGCAAGGCGGGCGGCACGGTCTCACCCGTCACCGTCACGATGGTCAACGGGACGGCCGGTACGCTCACGGTCACGGGGCCGAGCAATCTCAAGTTCACCCCGGCATCCCAGCCCCTCGGAGCCATCGGCTCTACCACTTTCACGATTCAATCTATCAACAGCACGCGCGGGACATTTCAGGTGAACGTGACCACTTCCTGTTACGTCACGCCTCTGATCGTCAAGGTAGTTAAATAAGCTGGAGCAAGCGTTGATGAACTTACAGAATGAAGGGCGGCCAGGCTCCGCACCTGCTCAGAGACGAAGCCCGAAGCGAGAGCGCGGCTTCACGCTGATCGAGACCATGATCGCCATGATTATCATGATGATTGCGGGCCTCGGCGCTGTCTCTCTCTTCGTCTATGCGATTAAGAGCAACTCGGGCGCGGGCGACCGCGCGGCGGCGCTGGCCATCGCGCAGCAGTACATGGAGCGGCTGCGCAGCGTGCCCTTCGACCAGGTGACGGCCAGTAACGGCTCGCCCGCCAATCCGGTAATGAACGCGGGCCACAGCTACAGCGTCCAGACCACCATCTGCACGACGGCCGATTGCGGCGGCAGCGATACGCTGAAGAAGATAACGATTCAGGTCACGCCGCTCAGCGCGGACTCTCTGTGGTCCAGCGCTTCCGTCTTCGTCATCTCACAGCGCGCCTCGCTCGCAGAAGGCCAGTATCTCCAGTGAACCCGCAGACGCCGCGGACGACAGCCATCCGCGAAGCGAGATTTTTCATGCAGACACAAACTTCCAACCCCGCATCGGCAGCCGGATTTTCGCTCATCGAGCTGATGATCGCCATGACCATCTCGCTCGTCGTGATGGGATTGGCCGGACATATGATAGCGGGCTCGTTCAACATCCGCGGGCGCGAGAACCAGAGGTCGGATGCACTCGCGGACGCGCAGCGCGCGCTCAACGTCATGTCGCGCGAGCTGGCCAACTCCGGCTTCGGCCTGACCAATAACGGGATCGTCGCGTCCGACTCCAGCTCGACCAAGATCCGCTTTCGCGCCAATCTCAACGCCTACGCCGGGCAGACGACGAGCGAGTCCGTGACCGACCGCGACGAGGATGTCGAGTACAGCCTGATTAACGACGGGACCAACAGCTACATCGTCCGGCTGGATGTCAACACCAACAACCTGACGACGGTCCTGGCCAACCGCATTGACTCGTTCCAGATTCACTACTACTCATCGAAGATAGACTACACCCCGACCACCTGCGACATCACTCCGCCCACAGGGGTCACAGACGTGGCGGACAAGAGCCTGGCCAAATACGTCGTTGCAATCATCTGCGTCACGCTGCCCGAGCGCGGCACGGCGGGCGGCCCCGGCTATCAGCCGCCCTCGCGCGTCCAGTTGATCTCCGATGTCATGCTGCGCAATTCAGACCTGCCCCAGTATTGAGATTGCCGACCGTAGATAGACCCGAGAGGTTACCTCCGATGAAAACCGTTTCGAGAGCTGCCATCCACCGACAGGCCCGCCGAGGCGAACGCGGCGCGGCGCTGATTACGACGCTGCTGATGTCCACGCTGCTGCTGGCGGCGGGCGGCGCTTTGATTCTGACGAGCACGATGACGGCGACCAATACCGTTGATGCCGCCGCCGAGACGCAGGCTTACTATGCCGCGGAAGCCGGGATGCAAACAACGCTCAACGCGCTCAGGGGCAACGTCGCGCCGAACGTCAATTTCCGCCTCGCCGTGACGCCCTCGACCTCCAACAAATCGGGCGATTCGTCCACGACGGCCACGCCTGCCGTCGCGCGCATGTCAAACTGGCTCAGCTACAGCACGACTTATACGGACCGTGTGATTCTGACGACGCCGGTTAACTCCTACCTGCCCTTCACCGGCAGTGCTTTCAAAGCGGAAGTCAGCGACCCGGACAGTTCGTCGCAGGTGACCTTTACGACGACGGGCGCTTTCGCGGACGGCTCGACCTCGAAGACCTTCGGGAGCGGAAGGAATTCCGCAACGCTCAGTTTCACGGGCTTGACGACGACCGTCAGCGCCTGCCCCTCGGTCACCGCCAATGCCTGTACGTCGGCCAATACCAACCTCGGCAGCTTCAGTGTTTCAATAGCATCGAACAGCAACGGCGCACAGATTCCGCAAAACACGCCCTTCACGATCACCGTCACGCAGACAGCGCCCTGGGCCGGTTCCGTGACCATCACCTGCGCGCTCGAAGGCGATCTCATCCTCGGCTCGGCCACTCCGCCGAAAATCATTTTTCCCTCAACGATAGCTTACGTCGAGGGAACGAAGCACACCGTCAGCCCGGCTTCCGTGACGATTGCGATGCCCGCGGCCGGGTCGTCTGCGACGACGACGCTGAGCAGCATGGTGGCAGCCCCTGAGCCGCGCCGGATGAAGATCAACGTCACGGGCTACGGCCCGCACGGCGCGGTCAAGCAGATGCAGATGATGATCGGGCGTTTCGCGCTGGACTACTGGCCGCGCGGGACGGTCGCGTTTCGCGGCTCTGACGCCGGGACACAGATGACTTTCAATCCCGGCGATAGCTCGCAATACAAGTACAGCGGCAACGACGCCGACAGCTCGACCTCCATCTCCGGCTTCGCCGTCACGAACACGAACGATTACAACTACGTCAGCAGCCTGATTAGCACCAACCAGGTGACGGGCAGCCCGTCGGTCCAGAAAGTGGCGACATCGAGCCTGCCGTCCTGGCTTCAGACGGCAGACGCTGCGCGCGCCATGCTCACCAAGTTGCAGGCAGTGGCCAAGGCGCAGAATCGCTACTACACGACGGCCCCGGCCAGCTATCCGAGCTATGGGACGGCGGCGGCCCCTGCCCTGACCTTCGTTGACGGCGATGTCGTGCTGCCCAATAAGAGCAACGTGGACAACCTGTCGGGAGCCGGGCTGCTGGTCGTCACCGGCACGCTGACGATGGACGGCAACTCGCCCTTCGACGGGCTGATACTGGTTCTCGGCACGGGCAAGGTAGTGCGCAACGGCAGCGGCAACGGGAGCACGCTCGGCGCTCTGGCCGTCGCGAGCTTCAACCGGACGACCGCGGGCAGCGGATTCCTCGCCCCGACCTTTCAGGGCAACGGCGGCGGAACCTCTGACCTGCTTTTCAACTTGAGCTGGGTGCAAAAGGCGCTCAATGCGACGGGCAGGTATGTGCTCGGCGTGAGCGAGCATTAGGCTCATCGCGGGAGGGCCGTCCGGCCCTTTCAGTCAAAGGCAAGGCGGGCCGTAAGGCGAGTGCTTGCCGCAGTTATCACCAACAATCATTTGCGGGGTCCGGGATGAAGGAACTGGCAGAAGACGGCTCTCTGAAGACGCGCAGGCGGCGCGGCGAGCGTGGCTTTTCCCTGATCGAGATGCTGATTGTCGTCGCCATGATCGGCATCGTTTCGGGCTTCGCGCTGCTGCGTATCTCGGCGGCACAGCGCTCGATGCGTCTCACCAACTCGACGCGCGAGTTGATGGGCTATCTCGAAAAGGCGCGCCTCGATTCGGTCCGCCGCCACGCGATGGCGACAGGCGAGATGGCCAACGTGACGATTGAGAGCGCCACTTCCTACACGATCAACATTGACCAGGACGGCGACGGGGCGTTCGACCCGCCGCGCACCATCACCATTCCGCCGCAGCAGGGAGTCTCGTTCGCGGGCATCACTTTCCCGACCGTCATCAGGTACAACTGGCGCGGGCGTCCCGTTGACGGCGCGGGGAATGTCACGAGTTTCAGTTTCAGCATGGGAGACGGCACTAACAGCAACCCCGTCACCCTGACCAACTCGGGCGACGCTTCCATGACCAGCGGGAACGCCAACCTCGGCAACATCAACATCAGCAGCGGAACCTTCACCGACAGCAAGCTCAAGATATACCCCCAGTAAAGAATTAGTGTGCGGAGAGAGTCCAATGAACTGGCCGAAGAGAAAGCGCGCCGCGGGCGCGGGACCCAAGAGAGCCGAGAAGCGCGGGCAGAGCGCGGGCGGCTTTACGCTGATCGAAACCACGATTGCGCTGCTCCTGATGATGATCGTCACGCTCGGCGCGGCGTCTCTCTTCGCCTACGCGACATATAACAATACGGGCGGGGCCGACCGCGCGCAGGCGCTGGCCATCGCACAGCAGGCGCTCGAAAATCTACGCAACACTCCGTTCGACAGCCCGCTGCTCAGCCAGGCGAAGACCACGCAGACGAACGTCAGGCGCGGCGGTGCGACCGAAGTGACGGGCCGCCCCTACACGGTCATTTCCGACATCGTTGACACGACGCCGACTCTTAAGACCATCACCATCAGCGTCATGCCTAACGGAGCCGGTGCGGCCTGGGCGACCAACAGCGCGGGGGCCACCGTGACCATCGTGACGCAGCGTGCGAGGCCGGAGTAGCCATGAGAAAAACTGACCAGCACAACCGCAAAGCCCGGGCGCGGGCCGCCGCACGGACCGGCTTCAGTGATGCGTCCGGCTTCTCGCTGATCGAATTGATTATCGCGATGGGCGTGACGCTCCTGATGATGGTCGGGGCCAGCCAGTTGCTGATGAGTTCTTTGGGCACACGCACGCGCGAGAACCAGCGGTCGGATGCGCTCGCGGACGCGCAGCGCGCCGTCAACATCATGTCGCGCGAGCTGGGCAATTCGGGCTACGGGCTGGTCAACAATGGAATCGCAGCGGCCGATTGTCATCCATCTTCGGCGACCGACGCCTCTCCGACGCAGATACGTTTTCGCGCCAATCTCAACGCCGCCAACAACACTACGACCGACGCGGATGAGGATGTCACCTACGTCTACAAGGGCGCGCCGACGTTCGCCATCGTTCGTTACGATAAGAAGACGAATACGAAAACTGTGCTCGCCAGCCGGATAGATGCCATGAAGATTTACTACATCAACGCGGCGGGCGTTGAGACTTCCCTGGCGACTGCCGGTAGCGTTGCCAATGCGGTGCGAATCAAGATCAGCGTTCTCGTCACGCTGCCTCCGACCGGCGGGCAGCCCGCCTCGCAGGTGCAGCTGACCTCCGATGTCGCGCTGCGCAACGCCTCGGATGTTCTGGGCCGCTATTAGAAGATGGGCTCCCGGCCAGCCGTCACGGAGGAGACTCTCACGATGCCAACTAAACCTGCCTTGACTCTTTCCCCGGAAAGCCGCCGGAGCGAGCGCGGCGCGGCCCTGATTACCGTCCTGCTCCTCTCGACGCTGCTGTTTACGGCTGGCGGAGTGCTGATTCTGACCACTTCCCTCTCGGCCACCAACGCGATTGACGCGACCGCCGAGATGCAGACTTACTATGCGGCCGAGGCCGGGCTGCAACGCTCGCTCAACATCCTGCGCAGCCACGACCTGCCCGCCGGGAGCATCCCCGGCGGAAAGAGCAAGCTCGACTTTCGCGACGTAGTCCTTAATCCGACGCTCGCCGGTTGGCTGCCGGCCGACGGCCCCGTCATCGGCGGCACGCAGACCACCCTGGTCGGCACTAACGCCTTCAGCGTGAACGTCATTGACCCGGACGATCAGGGCCCGGTCCTGACCAGAAAGATTACGCTCAATCCGAAGTACAAGCCCTCGCGCATAGTCTTCAAGGTGGTCGGCTACGGGCCGAAGATGGCCCGGAAATTCCTGAACATGACGGTCATTTACGCCGGGCTCAAGGGCTTCACAGCGCCCGCGACCATTACGCTGCGCGGGTCTGACGAGATTCCGGCCCCGCCGCTGACCTTCGACACCGGCGACAGCAACGCGGCTCGCTACACGGGCAACGACAAGGCCGGGAAATCCGGCATCTCCGCCTTCGCCGTGACGGCCCCGGACGTGGCCCCTGCCCTGGCCGGAATCCAGAAACCGTCGAGCCAGATTATCGGCCCGCCCGTCAGCGTCCTCGGGACTTCGACGATTCCGGGCGTTCCGCCGACGCCGCAGCCCGAATGGCTCAACACGGCCGAAGATGCGCGCTCCTTTGTTGACGACCTGCGGCTCGGCGCTCAGCCGAACCGTTATTTCCTGACCCAGCCCGATGTCAGCCAGATGGGCCTGGACGCCGACGGCAATATGCAGACGACCTTCGTTGAAGGCGATGTGGATTTAGGGTCAGGCAACCAGGGCAGCGGGCTGCTCATCGTCACGGGCAAGCTGACGATGACCGGCAACACCAGCTTTAACGGCATTATCATGGTCCTCGGCGGCGGCAGCGTCGAACGCAGCGGCGGCGGTGATGGCGTTATTTCGGGCGGCATCGTCGTCGCCAAGTTTGACGCCACGGGCGATTTTCTCGCGCCGACCTTCACCACCAGCGGCGGCGGGACTTCGCTCATCCAGTACAATTCGGACTCCGTCACGAAGGCCGCCAACACTGTCCCGGGCTTCCTCGTCATCGGCGTCGTCGAGAAATAGGACTAACACTCCAACCGGCGAATACTCGAAAGGGCGCGGCTCACTGCAAAGAGCCTGGCGCCCTTTCTCTCATCGCTGCGCGAAGCTCCCGCTTGACACATCAGGAGAAACGATGAAGTATGAAAGAGCTTGATTCATTGATTCATTTAGTCCTCGATTCATTTAGTCATTTACTCATTTCATCATGCGGCCATCGATTCATCGAACTACCGCTTGAGTTATTAAATGAGTAAATGATGAAATGATGAAACGAGTAGATTCTTTCATCGTTCGACTATGCCTGACATCCTGCTCGTCGAAGACAAAGAGAGCCTCCGGCGCGTCCTGCGGCTGACGCTGGAGAATGCCGGCTACAGCGTGACGGAGAGCGCCGATGCGCGTGACGCGGCGGCGAAGATCGCGCGCGTGCCCCACCGCATCGTCCTGACGGATTTGCGTATGCCTCACGGGTCGGGGCTCGACGTGCTGCGTGCGGCGCGCGCGGCCGACACGGAAGTCCCCGTCATCGTGATGACCGCCTACGGCTCGATTGACGAAGCCGTGCAGGCGATGAAGGACGGCGCGCACGACTTTCTGCAAAAGCCGGTTGACTCGAATCACCTGCTCCTGCTCGTCGAGCGGGCGCTCGAACAGGCGCGCCTGCGGACAGAGAACATCCTGTTGCGCGAAGAGTGGTCGCGCCGCTACGGTTTCCCGCGCATCATCGGCGAATCCGAAGCCATCAAGCGCGCGGTCGCCGAAACGCAGCGCGTCTCGCAGACGGAGGCCAACGTCCTGCTGCTCGGCGAGTCCGGCACGGGCAAAGAGCTGTTCGCACGCGCCGTCCATCATCTCAGCCCGCGCCGCGATAAGCCCTTCGTCGCCATCAACTGCGCCGCGATTCCCGAAACCCTGATCGAGAACGAGCTTTTCGGCCACGAGCGCGGCGCGTTCACGGGCGCGGGCGAGCGCCGCCAGGGGAAATTCGAGCTGGCGTCAAGCGGCACGGTTTTTCTGGACGAGATTGGCGAGCTGCCTTTGGCCGTCCAGGGCAAGCTCCTGCGGGCCATCGAAGAGAAGATGGTTGACCGCATCGGCGGCAGGGCTCCGATTCCAGTGGACGTGCGCATCGTCGCCGCGACCAATAAGGACCTGCGCGCCGCGACCGAGAGCGGGGAGTTTCGCCGCGACCTCTTCTTTCGCCTCGCGGTCTTCCCCGTAGAGATACCGCCGCTACGCGAGAGGGGCGAGGACGTGGTGCTGCTGGCGCGCCACTTCGCCGCACAGCTCGGCAAGGAGATGCGCGGGCACGAAGCCGTCCTGAGCGAAGCGAGCATTGAGGCCCTGCGCGCGCATTCCTGGCCCGGCAATGTCCGTGAGCTTGAGAACGCCATCGAGCGCGCCTGTATCCTGGCTGACAGGGCTACGCTTGAGCCGCAGGACCTTGGCCTGGCCAAAGCGGGCGTCGGCGTCCCGGAGGTTTTCGGCGACCTTGAGATGACGGGCACGCTGGCCGATGCCGCCCTGCGCGCCGTCCGCTTCGTCGAGCGCCGCAAGATTATGGAAGCCCTGCGCACGCACGGCGGCAATAAGACGCGCGCCGCAGAAACGCTCGGCGTCAGCTACAAAACGCTCTTAACCAAGATTAAAGATTATGAGAGCGATGACAAGCAAGGATGAAGCGAAGAGATTTAGTCATTGATTCATTCAGTTATGTAATCATTTAGTCATGTAATCACTGATTCATTTAAGCAATGAGTAAATCGTTAAATGAATCAATGAATCAATAAATCAATGAATCAATGAATCGATGACTGAATCCCATCTCTCTCTCAAGGGCATTCAATGAACTCAGAGCCGGAGAACGGGCCGGGGGCGGCCGGTGAAAGCGGGCGTGTCGGGCCGAAGGGCAAGGCCGGTCAGAAGCCGCCTCTCAAGTCGAACGAGAGGACCGGAGATGGCCCGCGGGAGGAGCTTCGGACGGGCCGCGCGCACCAGGACGCAGACCTCGTCGCGGGCGAGACGATCATGCCCGTCGGGGCCGTGACCGGCGAGTTCGAGGGCGAGCAGGTCACGGCCCAGCGCGAGCGTGAGGGCAGCACGGGCAGGTTCGCTTTCCTCGTCGGCGCGGGCATTCTGCTGAGCCGGATCGTCGGCCTCATTCGCCAGCGCGTCTTCGCTCACTACTTCGGCACGTCCGACGCGGCCGACGTCTTCAACGCGGCCTTCAGAATCCCGAACTTTCTTCAGAACATCTTTGGCGAGGGCGCGCTTTCGGCCTCCTTCATCCCGGTCTATGCGAAGCTGCTGGCGCGCGGCGACAAGCGGGAGGCGACCCGCGTGGCCGACGCCGTCTTCACGCTGCTGGCGCTCGTCACCTCCCTGATCGTGCTGGTCGGCGTGCTGACGACGCCCTACCTGATAAACCTGATCGCGCCGGGCTTCGAGGGCGAAAAGCGAGAGTGGGCGATTAGCCTGGTCAAAATCCTTTTCCCCGGCGCGGGCCTGCTGGTGCTGTCCGCCTGGTGTCTGGGCGTGCTCAACAGCCACAGGCGATTCTTTCTCTCGTACACGGCCCCGGTCGTCTGGAACTTTGCGATTATCGGCGCGCTGGTCTTCTTCGGCAGTCGCCGGATAGGCGAGTACCCGCTGGCCGAGATGACGGCCTGGGGCTCGGTCGTTGGCAGCCTCCTACAGTTCGGCGTGCAGTTGCCGACGGTCCTGCGGCTGGTCAAGAGGCTGCGCCCCGTGCTCGACGTGAGTTCGCAGAACGTCCGCACGGTGGTCCGCAACTTCCTGCCGGTCTTCGTCAGTCGCGGCGTCGTGCAGATCAGCGCCTTCGTTGACGCCCTGCTGGCCAGCCTCCTGCCGACGGGCGCGGTCGCCGCCCTGACCTACGCGCAGAGCCTCTACACGCTGCCCGTCAGTCTCTTCGGGATGTCGGTTTCGGCCGCAGAGCTTCCGGCCATGTCGAGCGCCGTCGGCAGTTCCGAGGAGGTCAACGAGGTCCTGCGCAAGCGGCTCGACGGCGGCCTGCGCCAGATAGCCTTCTTCATCATCCCGTCGTCAATGGGTTTCCTGGCGTTCGGCGACGTGATGGCGGCCGTCCTTTACCAGACGGGAAAGTTCACTCATGGCGACGCCGTCTACGTCGGGGGCATCCTGGCGGGCTCGACCATCGGGCTCCTGGCCTCGACGCTCGGGCGGCTCTATTCCTCGACCTACTACGCGCTGCACGACACGCGCACGCCGCTCTATTTCGCCGTCGTGCGCGTCACGCTGACGATTGTCCTGGGCTATCTCTGCGCGCTGCCGCTGCCGCATCTCCTGGGGATAGAGGAGCGGTGGGGCGTGGCCGGGCTGACGGCCTCGGCTGGCGTGGCCGGGTGGGTCGAATTTATCCTGCTGCGCCGCTCGCTCAACCGCAGAATCGGCCGGACGGGGCTGCCGCTCTCCCTCGTGGCGAAGCTCTGGGCCAGCGCCCTGCTGGCGGCCGGGGTCGGCTGGGGGCTCAAATTCCTCCTGGGCGAGCGTCATCCGGTCATTATGGCGGGCGTGATTCTAGGGGCTTACGGGCTGATTTACTTCGGTTTGACGGCCATTTTCGGCCTGCCGGAGGCCCGCACGCTCTTCGGGCGGGTCGCGCGCATCGCCAAACGGGGCAGGGGTTGAGCGGTTTAAACAATGAATTTACAAGCTAATTATCGGAATTTTGCATAAACCGCTGGATAAAGTTCTATTTGTCGTGTATCTTTTTCGGGAAATCAAGTCTCATTCTCAGTTTTCTAGGGGCAAGAAGGCAGAAACTACCTGCAAAGTTAGGAGAATACCTTCTAACATTGGCTATCGTGCGGAATAAACCTGATTGAAGTAGACGGCAGACTACCAACTAGACGACAAGGGGAGGAGATTATCACCTATGAAAAAAGTTTTCTCTAACATCGCGCTTTGCTTGGGCGCACTGGTCATTCTGGGCTTCAGCGGAACCACGGCGCGTGCGGACCTCGTGCTGATTCCCACGGCGACGGCCCCGGCGGGCGGCGTCGGCCACGCGCCCGAATCGGTGCTTTCCATCCAGTCGCCGAAGAACACGGCGAACGCGTTCGGCTCGGTCTCCTGGAACGGCAGTAAGGATGTCATCACGGGCGAGATCGCCAAGCAGGGCGAGCACACGAAGACGGTCACGTTCGCGGACCTGGGCATCAACAGCGCCGGACAGTTGCGCGTCTTCATGGACATCGAAGACCCTGACAACGACCTGGTGCTCCATGAGTTGACCCTGACGGCCTACGATTCCAAGACCGGCGCGGTCGTCTTCACGGCCAGCTATCATGACGTGCCCCACTATTTCCTTGAGAATGGCGGCGGGCAGGGTCACGGCGACATCGTCTTCGGCCTGACGCCGGAAGAAGCGGCCGAGTTACAGGCGGCTTATGCGGCCGACCCGAACCTGCGGCTCGGACTGTCGTCTCGCACGACCGACGACACGGGCTCGTTCACCAACTTCAAGATCGGCCAGGGACCGGCAGAACAGCAGCCCGTCCCCGAACCGGCCACGATGTTACTGCTCGGCACGGGCCTGGCCGGTGTTGCCGCCCGGATGCGCAAGCGCCGCAATGCCGCCAGGCAGGAATAACGACGGTAATCTAAGGGCTCAACGCTCTGCTCCTCTGTTGGTCTGGTAAAGGTTAGAGTCTCTCTTGTCCCCTCAGGTAGTGAGCCGGGAACTTGATTTTCAGATCAGGTTCCCGGCTCACTTCGCTTTTCGGCCCGCGTTTTTCTGGAATACCCAGTTAATTACCTGTTTCTAGTAGATTATTGAATTCCTGTACAAACAGGCTTGGCGCTCTAATTTTCGGCTTTTGACACCTCCGGCACTCAATGCAGGCAGGGGTGTCTTGACGTTTTCACTTAAAACTCGGGGGATAGATGATTCGCAAATTGATGAAAACCGGCGCAGCAGCCCTGATCCTGCTGGCCGTCAGCGTCGCCGCCCAGGCGGACCCTGTAACATTCCAGGGAGGCTTCGGCACGACCGCCACAGTCTCAAACTACACGCTCGTAGGTAATACCTTTACCTTCACCGTGACCAACACGACCAACACCGGCTCGATTACGGCCGTCGGCTTCAACTTGTCGGGCCCGGATCGCGGCCAGTTCACTCTGGGAACGACTTCGGACTCGGATTTCCAGCTCAAGAATACGGTCAAGGCCCAGGCCGGGGCGCAGAACTACACTTCGACCTTGGACTTCGCGCTGCTGACGGGCAGTAACTTCGGCGGCGGCAAAGTCGGCGACGGATTGTCGAGCGGCCAGAGCGGCACGTTCACAGTGACGGGCAATTTCTCCGGGCTGACGGCCGAAGACATCGTCCGGTCAATCATCCTGCGCTTCCAGGGCATCAATCCGGGCGACCAGAGTACGATTGCGACGCCCGGCAGCAATGGAGAAACGCCTGTTCCCGAGCCTGCGACGATGGTGCTGCTCGGCACTGGATTGGCGGGCGTGGCCTCCAGGATGCGCAAACGCCGCAAGGCCGAGAGGGACTGACCGGCGGCTCGCCGCGCGCTCCGCGAAGGCGCTCGTCTCTCCTCCCTATCGCACAGGATAACAAGCATTTAGCTTCTTGCAAGAGAGCCGGAAACGATGTTAACGCATCGCTCCCGGCTCTCTTTTTTGGCGCGCTCGGGCCCGGCGCCCGGCGCGAGCGGGCGGCGGCGCGGAGAAGCCCCGGCCCGTTGGCCCCGAATTTTTCACAAAAACAGTTTCCGGGCCGCGGGATTTTCTGAAGAAGGCTGTGCATTAGGAATTTACTAGGATTACCGAAAAGGACAGGGATGGCTGGAGCGGAGCGGCAGGCGGCGCGGGGAAGGCGGCGACCGGCGGTTCTCAACCTCTGTTAAGAGGGGCCGCCGCCAGCTATTCTGAAGAGAGAGCCGCGCACGGGCATTGACCCCTGCGCGGCTCTCTCTTTATCATCACCCGCGTGCGAAGAATAATCACAGCAGCCGAGATGCGCGAGATCGACCGCCTGACGACGGAGCGCTTTGCGACCCCTTCACTGCTCCTGATGGAGGCGGCGGCTGTCGCTGCGGCCGAGGCCATCGCGCGCCGCCTGCCCGAAGGGCTGGCGCACAAGCGGGCGCGCATTCTCTGCGGGCGGGGCAACAACGGCGGCGACGGGGCGGCGCTGGCGCGGGCGCTCTGGCGGGCAGGGGTGCGGGCCGACGTGATTTTGTTCGGGCGCGTCGAGGAGACGGAGGGCGACGCGCGGGTCAACTTCGAGATGGCCCGTCGCCTGGCCAGTTTCGAGGCGGGCTCGCAGACGCAGCCGCCGCCGCTGGCCTTCACGGAATGCGAGGGCCTGGCCGGGTGGGAAGAGCTGGCCCCGGCGCGCCATCATTACGAGATTATCGTGGACGCGCTGTTCGGGACGGGCCTCGCGCGCCCGCTGGCGGACGTTTACCTGAAGGTCGTGGAGCACCTGGCCCTGCTGCGCGAGGCACGCGAGCGCGCGGGCGCAGCCCTGCCCCTGATCGTCTCGCTGGACCTGCCTTCGGGGCTCGACGCGGACTCTGCGGAGCCGCCGGGCGAGGCCGTCCGCGCGGACCTGACCGTGACGTTCACGGCGCCGAAGGCCGCCAACGTGCTGCCGCCCGCCTCTCACTACGGCGGGCGGCTGGTGCTGGCAGAGATAGGCTCGCCCCCGGCGCTGCTCGAAGCGGCGACCGGAGAGCTTTTTCTGACGGAGGAGGCGGACGCGCGCTCCTGGCTCGTCAGGACGCGCTACCGCCCGGACTCTTACAAGAACAGTCACGGGCACGCGCTCCTGGTAGCGGGCTCGCGCGGGTTGACGGGCGCGGCGGTGCTCTGCGGCGAGGCGGCGATGCGTTCGGGCGCGGGGCTGGTGACGGTGGCCGCGCCGCTCTCGGCGCAGGCGGCCGTGGCCGCGCAGGCGATGCCGGAGGTGATGACGGCGGCGCTCGCCGAGACGCCCGGCGGCGCGGTCAGCTTCGAGGCTTTGGAGCAGGCGGTGGCGCTTTGCGGGCGGGCGACGGCGGTGGCGCTGGGGCCCGGCCTGACCTCTACGGATGAGAGCACGCGTCGCTTCGTCGGCGAGCTGGTCGAGCGCCGGACGACGCCCCTCTTGATAGATGCCGACGGGCTGAACGCGCTCGCGCCCTGGCCGGAGGGGCTGCGCGGCTCGCGCGAGCGCCCGCTGATTCTGACGCCGCATCCGGGCGAGATGCTGCGGCTGCTCGGCGCGGGCGGCGAGGAGCAGTTGAGGGACCGCGTCGAGGCCGCGCGCTGTTTCGCCTCGGCGCACGAGTTGATACTGGTGCTCAAGGGCTCGCGGACGCTCGTGGCCGCACCGGACGGGCGCGTCTTCGTCAACCCGACGGGCAATGCGGGGATGGGCACGGCGGGCTCCGGCGATACGCTGACGGGCATCATCACGGGCTTTCTGGCGCAGTCTTTCGCGGGCCTCGAAGCGGAGGCCGACGCGCTCCGGGCGACCATCGCGGCCGTTTACGTGTGCGGGCTGGCCGGGGACCTGGCGGCCGCGGCGGCAGGGATGCGCACCCTCGTCGCCTCTGACATACGCGAGCACCTGGGCGCGGCCGTCCGCGCACTGGACGCGCGCGGGGAGCAGCCATGAGCGGGCCTTCCATCTCGAACCTGCCGCTGGGCCGCTGGCGGAGCGAGAGCGTCCAGGAGACTTTCGAGCTTGGCGCGCGTGTCGGCGCAAGCCTTGAGGGCGGCGAGATTATCCTGCTGGACGGCCCGCTCGGCGCGGGCAAGACCGTCTTCGTCAAGGGGCTCGCGGCGGGGCTCGGGATAGATGAGGACGAGGTGACGAGCCCGAGCTTCACGCTCGTCAATCGCTACGAGGGCAGGCGGCTGCTCTATCACCTGGACCTCTACAGGCTGGCTGAGGGCGCGGCCGCCGCACATGCCGTGGACCTGGAGGAGCTGCTGGCGGACGAGAGCGCCGTCATCGTCATCGAATGGGCGGGGCGGATGGGCGGCTATTCCCTGCCGCCGCCGGTCTGGCGGGTGGCGATTGCGGGCGACGGCGACGAGCCGCGCACGATAGAGATCAGCCGCAGGTAGCGGCGCGGGCCGGGCCCAGGGCGACGCAAACGGCTTGACGCTGGACGCCTCCCGGCTGAATACTAACGGGAGACCGACGTTTACTTTCGAGGAGAGATACGAGAGATGCCTTATCCAGAATATATGATTTACCCGATGAGACAGGAGCTGACGCAGCTCGGCGTAGAGGAGCTGCGGACGGCCGAAGAGGTCGAGCGGACGCTGCGCGATGCCAAGGGGACGGTGATGGTGATAGTCAATTCCGTCTGCGGCTGTGCGGCGGGCAAGGCGCGTCCGGGCATCGCGCTGGCGCTCAAGCACAGCGTCCGCCCGGAAAAGATTACGACCGTCTTTGCCGGGGCCGACATCGAAGCGACCGAGAAGGCGCGCAGCTACTTCGAGGGCTATCGCCCGTCTTCGCCTTCCATCGGGCTGCTCAAAGACGGCAAGCTCGTCTACATGATGGAGCGCCACCAGATAGAGGGCAAAGGCCCGATGGAGATTGCGCAGGAGCTGGCACAGGCTTTCGACCAGCACTGTCGCCCGCAGGCCGCCGCCGCCAGCTAAGGCTCAGAAACGGCGCGCACCGCACAGGCGGCGAGCCAATCAAACAGTCAGCCAACCAAACAAGGGGAGAGCCGCCGCGTCCGGCTAGACCGGGCGCGGCGGCTCTCATCCTTTTCCGTCTCCCTTTTCCGGTTCTCTGCTGCCTATGCTGGCGGCGTCTTGCGGGCAGGCGCGTTGCGCTCGGACGCCTTCTTGCGACCGACGGCCTGCACCTCGTTGGAGTTGCGCCCGTACTGCGCGCCGACGGAATCCCTCATCGCGACCACCTTGTTGTGATAGTCCCATTCGGCGGCGACCGACACGTCACGCGCCGTCGTCAAAGCGGCCTCGGCCTGCGCTTCGGCTGCCTGCGCGGCGAGCATCGCGGCGTGCGCCGTCGTCAGGGAGGCGACGGAGTTGGCGGGATTTGAGGGGGCGTAATCGGTCAGCGTCTGGACGGCGGCGAAAGAATCGTCGTCCTCTGCAAGGGTTGCCGGGCGCAAGCGTCTGGTCTCGTCTTTAGCCATGGTGAGTGCTCCTTTCTGTTCGGTGAGCCGGAACAGATGATGGTTTGTGTTTTCGGCTTCCGCGCGCTGGAAGGAGGTTGAAGAAGCCGAGAAGAGTGAAATAGCCCGCGAGGTGCGCCTATCTTATGAGAAACGCCCGCCCGGTTCAACCATAAAATCCGGGGAATCCCGCCAGAATCCCGCAAACCACTGTCCAGCAGCCCTTTAGCCTCGCCCGCGCGAGCTATAACCATGCGCGGTTATGCCATAACCATCCGTGGTTATGCCATAACGGCGCGTGGCTCTGCCATAACCATGCGTGGTTATGGCAGAGCGTCACGTGGTTCTGCCACAGCGCCGCATGGTTCTGCCACAGCGCCGGGCCGTCATGCCGTAGCGCCGCGTGGTTCTGCCACAGCGCCATGTGGTTATGCCACAGCGCCGCGTGGTCCTGGCATAACCACGCGGCGCTGTGGCAGACGCTCACGATGTTTCGCCGGACGCTCACGACGCCATGCCAAACGCTCACGACGTTATGCCGGACACTCGTGATGTTTTGCCGGGCACTTGCGACGCTATGGCAGACGCTGGGGAGCGTTTGCCGGACACTCACGATGTTATGGCGGGTGCTCGTGAGCGTCGGCGATGCGCTGGCGAGCGTCAAGCTGACGCTCGGAGGATTAACGTATAACGAGGCGCGGAGATAAGCCGATGGCGCATGATTACCCGACACGCGCGCCGGAGTACCGGATAATCACCCGCCCGCACGGGCCACGCTCCGGGCCGCCCGAGAGGATGCCGTGAAGCGTTTCAATCCTTGCGGCGCGGCGACGGCCGCTGCCGTTTCAAGGAGTCGTCGCAACGAGCGGCCAGCCGCCGTGCTCCTCTATGGTCTGGTCAATCCCGGCCATCAGCCGGATGGTTTCCGCGAGTGCCGAGACGATTTGCCGGTAGTGATTCAGCTCTTCGTAGGTCAGGACACGCCCCTTGCGATCTTTGAGCCACTTCTGGCAGACCTGGTAGCCGCCGACGTGAAACGCCCAGACCTCCTCGGGGACGCCCTCGAAATACTGTTCCTTGTTAATCCAGACGCGCCCCTCGTCGGCTCCCTGCCCCGGCGCAGTATAGCGAACGGCTTCGACCGTATCATCGCCCCTGACGGGAAACCCCGCGAGGGGCGGCCCCTGGCGTTCCATCAGGTGCAGGCCGACCAGCTCTGAGCCGAGCGCGCAGAGCGAGCGGAACAACTCCGGGTCGGAAGTGAGCGGCAGGCGCGGGAAATCAATCTTCAGGAACTCCGCGTAGCGCGTGCGATAGGAGGGCGCGTGAAAGACCGCGTACATGTAATCGAAGACATCCTCCGGGCCGAACGTCCTGCGCCTGTCACCCTTCCCGTCCGGGACGAACTCCATCCCCAGCCGCCCCCCGAAATCCTCAACGAACTCCTCCGCGAGATTAGGCCGCCGACCACCGGGCGCGTCGGTCGGTTCGTCGGCGTCGAAGAGATTAGCTTTTGCGATAGGATAAAGGTAGAGCGGGAACTGAAAACTATTACCACCGCCGACTGTTTTATTCGCCGCCACGCATTGGTCGCTAATCATTCTTGTGCAATACGCAAATGTGAAATCTCCGGGTGACTGTGGGCGATGCGTCAGAAAAGCTAAGTTATCATCCACCATGTGCTGCATAACCTCAGAGCGCAAACGTTCACAGACCGCTCCATGATAATAAACAAAGCGAAAATCAAATGGCCTATAGCAGTAGGGCCGGATGAAACTTTCAACATCGCTAATTGATAGAAGCTCTTTACGGGCTGTTGATAGTTTCCAATACGACACGTCTTTCAAAGAATACTTAGCCCTCAATGCTTCATCATTAATTGCTTTATCTCTTAAATCATTGATTCGGGCAATTAATATTTCAGGTGCAGATGCCATTGAAAAATCATTTCGTGCTGTTGTAACAGTGCTAGCAAAGACTTCAAATATCTTCGGTACAGACCAAAATTGATTATATTCGGGTAACAAGTCAGCATTCTGCGGCACGAAGAGATAAAACGGCGCTTGCGGCTCAAGCGTCATCCATTTTGTCGTAGTCACGTCATGCCGCCAAAGCCAGTCGTATTTGCCTCCCGAAAGCACGCGCTCCCTATCCGTGTGCTCTTCGTAAATCTCACGCACGCCCCACAGGTGAGCATGGCGCACCGCGGTTTCGCCACCCTTAGTCATTCCCTTCCGCTTGACGAAGAGGCTGATGGCAACACCTTGCTGAATGTCGAAGACGTTCTTATCCTCTGAACCATCAGGCGCACGTTCCTTCTTCTTGCTGTTGCCATGCAAATCCAGCACGTAGATGTCGTCGAACGTCTCCATCAGGCTCTGCCGCATCCCGCGAAACGTCGGGTTGTCCAGATAACCGTGATTAGTAATGAACGCCAGCACGCCGTGGTCCGTCTGCTCGATGCGCCACTGCGCGAAGCGTATGAACTTGACGTAATCGTCGTTGAGCCACTTCGGATTCCTCTCGCCGAGCGGCTTGCCGTTCACCTCGAAGTAGTTGCCCGTCTCCCTGCCCGTCATCGTGTCGTGCCCGCGCAGGAGGTTGGCAATCCATAATCCCGTGTTGGCCGAGTGGCCCGAATACGGCGGGTTGCCGAGCACGACCATCACGGGCGCTTCCTGCTTGACGCGGCTCGCTTCGTTGGCTTCCTCGGCCAGCCACTGCGTGAAGAGCGGCATCCGGCTGACCTCGTGCGCCTCTTCCAGCGTGTTCGTCAAATAGACGCGCAGGCGCTCGTCCCTCTGAAAGTCGTAGCCAGTCTCGGCCAGTTGCAGCCCCAGCTTCATGTGCGCCACGGCGTAGGGAGCCATCAGCAGCTCGAAGCCGAAGAGGCGCGGCAGCAGGTGCTCCGAGACGTACCCCGACCACATCCCCTGGTTTCGCCTGAACGACTCGTAGATGTGATTGATGACGCCGTAGAGAAACGTCCCCGTGCCCGTCGCCGGGTCGAGCACGAGCACCCTGTGCGTCTCGCCCACCGTCTTGCCCTTCGCGTCCCTGACCCTGACCTTGCTCGCGTCGGCCAGCCCGTCCGCCAGCTTGAAGTCCGTCTTCAGGATATGGTCAACGCTGCGGACGATGTAGGAGACCACAGGCTCGGGCGTGTAATAGACGCCGCGCGCCTCTCTCATCTTCGGGTCATAGGCGGCCAGAAACGTCTCGTAGAAATGCACGACCGGGTCTTCGCGCCGCGTCGAGCGCCCGAAGTCTTTCAGGATGGCCGCGATGTTCGTCCGGTTCAGTAAGTCCGCCAGCCCGTCCACGGCCCAGGCGTGCGGCTCTTCGTCCAGGTCAGGCCCGGCGACGTGCTGAAAGAGTTTTCTCAGGAAGGGATTGGTGCGCGGCAATTCGTGCGCGGCGTGGCGGCGCGTGAAGGGCTCAGTGCCGCGATGATTGACCCGCGCCGCGAACAGCCCGTAGCAGATGGTCTGCGCGTACATGTCCGCGAACTGCTCTTCCGTCAGGTCGTGTATCAGCACCTCGCGGAAGCCCTTCATCTGCTGGTGGAGCGAGCCGCCCACGCCCTCCGTCTTGAAAGCACGGCTGATGGTCTCGCGTATCAGGCGAGCCACGCGCGCCATCCGCTCGGCCAACTCCTTCGGATTACTGACGGTCGGAGTGACTTCGGTCAGGAAATCTCCGAGCAGCTTTTCAACCTCTTCCGCACCGCCCGGCTCCGAAAGCACACGCTCCTGCCCGGCGGCGAGCGTCCCCAAACGAGCCGTCTGCACACGCTCGCCGCGCACGTACCAGCGGAATTCCAGGTAATCCGTCAAGAGCAGATTGTCCAGGCTCTCAAGGTAACGGCCCATCTGCTCGCTCTTCTCCTCACGGTCGAGCGGCTTGCCGACATCCTTTGCCTCGACGTAGCCCAGCGGCGTCTCCCCGCGCATCACGACGTAATCGGGCGCGCCGCACTTGACGCGCTTCGGCTCGTTGGTCGCCGTGATGCCCGCCGCCAGCGATTCGATGAAACCCTGGAGCGCGGGGCGATACGTGTGCTCCGTCGCGTTGCCCGCCGCCAGCGCCTTCTCGATTGCTTTCAAGTATGCCAAAGCGTGAGGCATAGTCTCTCCTGCTCTTTAATGGACAATAGCAGGCGGGATTATGAATCATCCGCCGGGAGATGTGAAATCATCTTTGGCCGCCGCGGCTCTCATGCTATTCTCGGGCTCTGTTGACACTTCGGACGGAGGGAGCTTTGGGCCATGAGGCTGTGCTTGATTCTCATCTTATCCACGCTCGCGCTCGGCGCGTGCGGGAAGAATGCCGAGCCCGGCAGGAACGGGGCGGGTAATCCGCAGGCGGGCGGGTCCGCCGCCTCCACCACGGCCAGGCCCGAGGTCGGTGACCGCGTTATCTACATGTTCGACGAATACCATTTCTACGAGGCCAGGCTGCTCGGCATAGAGGGCTCGAAGGCCAGGCTCAAGGAGGACGACCGGACCGTCGAAAGAGACCTCTCGGACGTTTACCGGATACCGCAGGCGGGCGCTCAGGTCAGCGTCAAGGCCGGTGACTTCGTGGCGGCACGCTACGGCACGCTGCCCACCTGGCCGACCGCCGAAGTCGTCAAGGTGGACGGCGATAAGGTCTCGGTCAGGCGCATCATCAGCGGCGACGTACAGGAACTCTCGGCCGAGAACGTCCTCGCGGTCTCACCCGCCGCCGCCGCCAGAATCAAGGAAGCCGCCGCCAAGAAGCCCTGAAGCGGCCCCGCAGCACGCGGGGCGCGGTCGCCGCAGCCGCCGGACCACACGCCACTGCCGACGCTCCGCCCTGGCCGCTGCGCCACCTCGCCCGCCGCTCCGAGCGTTCGTGCCGAGGCCGCACCGGTCAGCCCCCGGGAGCGAACCTCTGTTAGATTCTCTCCTATGCTATCATCGCGTCCGATGGCTACTGATTCGCTGATTACGCTCGACACCCCGGTCGTCTCGCTGTACCGCAACAGCATCCCTCGATTGGGCCAGCCGACGGCGCGCAAGCTCGCCCTCGCCCTCGCCTCCCTCTCCGGTAAGACCGATGCCGCCGAAGCCACCGTCGAAGACCTCCTCAACTACCTGCCGATGCGCTACGAAGACCGCTCGAACCTGGCGCGGATTAGCGACCTGCGGCACGGACTGGAAGCCTCGCTTGAGCTTTACGTGAGAGTGGCGGGCGGCTTTCAGGTCGGCAAGAACCGCTCGCCCAAACAACCCAAGCTCTACATCTTCGAGCTGACGGCGAGCGACCCTGAACGCACCGGCAAGCCCGTCGTCGTCTGGTGGTTCGTCTCGGGCCGCAGCGCCCAGCGCATCATCGCTTACAACCGCCAGCGATTCGTCCGCGGCGCGCGCTTCATCGCCTTCGGACAGTGGGAGTGGGACGCAAGACGCAACACTTTCTCGCTGCGCCTGAACAAGCCGGACGAGCTGGAGATGCTGCCCGGCACATGGACGCCGCCCGAGCACGCCCTGCTCCGCCTGGCCGAAGACGACCCGGCCGGACATCCCGGCACGCAGACGCAGGCACACGCCGGGGCCGCGACGGGCCGCACCGAGACGGCCGATGGCGGGCCCGACGGTGAGGCCGACGGCGAAGACTTGAAGGAAGATGCTGCGGCGGGCGATGGCGATGAGCTTGAAGGGGAAGATGAGAACGGCGGCGACCCTTCGCTGGCGGCCATTCACGTCGGACGCCGCGTTCCGGTCTATCGCAAGCTAGGCGAGTTTCGCGCCAAGCGCCTGCGCGAGGTCATCCACGCCGTCCTTGCCCTGCTCGACGACGAGGCCATCACGGAGACGCTGCCCGAAGACCTGCGCGCCCGTCATCACTTGATTGCGCGCGCGGAGGCCCTGCGCCGGATTCATTTCCCGGCGGAGGACGTGCCGCTCGCAGACTATGAGCGGGCGCGCAGCCCTGCTCACCTGCGCCTCATCTTCGAGGAGTTCTTCTGGGTCGCACTCGCCCTGGCCATCCAGCGCGGCGAGCGTATCAAGGAGGCCAAGGGCGCGGTCATAGAGATTACCGAGCGCGTCCGCGAGAATATCGCGGCGGTCCTTCCCTTCACCCTCACGGGCGCGCAGGAGCGCGTCGTCACGCGCATCTTCGACGACATGCAATCGGACGCGCCGATGAACCGCCTCCTCCAGGGAGATGTCGGCAGCGGCAAGACGATTGTCGCGCTCCAGGCGATGCTGGCCGCGATGGAGAACGGTTACCAGGCGGCGCTGATGGCCCCGACCGAGATTCTCGCAGACCAGCACGCGCGCAACATCAAGCGCCTGCTCGCACGCACTCCCTACCGCGTCGAGCTGCTCATCGGCAGCCTCCGCGCGACCGAGAAGCGCCGCCTGCACAAAGACCTCGCCGCGGGCGATATTCACGCCTGCGTCGGCACACACGCCCTGATTCAGGAGGCCGTCGCCTTTCACAAGCTCGGCCTGATCGTGATTGACGAGCAGCACCGCTTCGGCGTCCTGCAACGCGCGGAGCTGCGCACGCGCGGCTATCACCCGGACGTGCTCGTCATGACCGCCACCCCCATCCCCCGCTCGCTCGCCATGACCGCTTACGGCGACCTGGACGTTTCCGTCATTGACGAGCTGCCGCCCGGAAGAACGCCTGTCAAGACGGTCGTGCTCGGCGAGGACCAGCGCGCGGGCGTCTACAAGGGCGTCGAGCGCGAGGTCCGCGCCGGGCGGCAGGTCTACATCGTTTACCCGCTCGTCGAGGAATCCGAAAAGATGGACCTCAAGGACGCCACACGCATGTATGAACAACTGCGCGACCGCGTCTTTCCGAACTTCTCCATCGGGCTCATTCACGGCAAGATGAAGACGGCCGAGAAGGATGAAGTGATGCGCCGCTTCGTCGGCGGAGAGATTCAAATCCTGGTCGCAACCACCGTCGTCGAAGTCGGCGTTGACGTGCCCAACGCCTCCCTGATGGTCATCGAACACGCCGAACGATTCGGCCTCTCGCAGCTTCACCAGCTGCGCGGGCGCGTCGGGCGCGGCGCGGAACAGAGCTTCTGCGTCCTGCTCGCCTCCGATAAGCAAACGAGCGTTGCGCGCGAACGCCTCGGCATCATGGAAGAGACCAGCGACGGCTTTCGCATCGCCGAAAAGGACCTGGAGATACGCGGCCCCGGCGAGGTCATGGGCACACGCCAGTCCGGCCTTCCCACCTTCCGCATCGGCAATCTCGTCCGCGACGTGCAGATTCTCGAAGAAGCCCGCCGCGAAGCCGAACATTACCTGACCGCCAAACGCATGACGCGCGAGACCTCCCGCCTCATCGAACGCGTCCGCGCCGATGCCCGCTTCGGCCTCGCCGCCGTCGGCTAGAGAGAAAAGAATGTGCTCATTTATTCATTGATTCATTTACTCACCGAACCGCCGCTTGAGTTATTAAATGATGAAACGAATCAATCAGTAAAAGACTGGATGACTAAATGATTGCCTGAATCAATGAATCAATCTCCCGGTTCTGCGTCGCGCGGGCTTCCTACTTGCTTTTCATTCCTTCTATAATCAACTGGCCGGAGATTCGAGACGAGATGAGGATTATCGCTGGAGACTATCGCGGGCGAAACCTGCGCAGCCCCCCTTCGATGCAGGTGCGTCCGACCTCCGACCGCCTGCGCGAGACGCTTTTCAATGTGCTCGCGCCGCGGATCGAGGGCGCGAGGTTCCTGGACCTCTGCGCAGGCTCGGGCGCGGTCGGCATCGAGGCCCTCTCGCGCGGCGCGGCCCACGTTACCTTTGTTGACCGCTCGCGCAAGATGTGCGGGCTGGTGGAATCGAACCTGGACCTCTGCGGCGTGCCCGAAGACCAGACGGAGGTCGTGATGGCCGAAGCCTCCGAATTCTTACGCCGCGCCGCCACTCGCGGCGAGACCGGATGGGACGTGGCCTTCTTCGATCCGCCTTATGCCCTGGACTATTTACCCGTCCTCGCTCTCTTCGGCGCGGGCGCAATCCTGGCGGACGACGGAGTGCTCATCGTCGAGCATCATCACAAGAACGAGCTGAAGGACGCCGTCGGCGAGGTCCGCCGCTGGCGCACGCTCAAGCAGGGCGACTCCTGCCTGAGCTTCTATGAGAGAGGGTAAGGAGTTTTCAGTTTTCAGTTTTCAGTTTTAAGTTAAAGACTAAAGACTAAAGACTCAGGGCCTCGATTTCTTGCTGAAAGCTGAAAACCGAAAACTGAAAACTGTCCATGCTAATTCTGGGAATCGAAAGCTCTTGTGATGAGACGGCCGCCGCAATCGTCCGCGAGGGGCGCGTGATGGTCTCAAGCGTCATCTCATCGCAGATTGAAATACACAAGCGATTCGGCGGGGTCGTGCCGGAGCTGGCCTCGCGCGAGCACCTGGACAAGATCGTCCCGGTCGTCGAAGAGGCGTTCGCGCGGGCTCAAGTCTCGAAGAATCAGGTTGACGGAATAGCCGTCACGAACGGCCCCGGCCTGGTCGGCTCGCTCTTAGTCGGCGTCTCCTACGCCAAGGCGATGGCCTTCGCGCTCGACAAACCGCTCGTCGGCGTCAATCACATAGAGGGCCACATCTACTCCGTCGCCTTTGAGAATCCGCCGGTCGAATATCCGGCCCTGGCTCTGATCGTCTCCGGCGGCCACACCAATCTTTTTCTAGTGCCTGAGCCCGGCCAATACAGGGTCGTCGCGCGCACACGTGACGACGCCGCGGGCGAGGCTTTCGATAAGGTGGCGAAGATGCTCGGCCTCGGTTATCCGGGCGGCCCCGTGATCGAGAGGCTGGCGCGCGAGGGAGACGCGGCGAGCGTGCGTTTCAGCGTCCCGCGAATGGGCGACGGGCGGCCCGATTTCAGTTTCAGCGGGCTCAAGACGGCCGTCTCCAAGCACGTCCGCGAGACCGGGCTGCAACCCGTAGAGGACGGCGCGGAGCCCTCGCAGGCCATCAAGAATCTGGCCGCCAGTTTTCAGAGCGTCGTCGTCCGCTCGCTGACTGCGACGATGCAGCGGCTGGCCGAAGAGCACAGGCCGAAGACGTTGATTGTGGCGGGCGGCGTCGCCTGCAACGGGGCGCTGAGGGAAGCCTCGCGCGCCGTCGCGGACCGCCTGGGCGTTCCCGTCTACTTCCCTTCGCCGCATCTTTCGACCGATAACGCCGCCATGATCGCCGCCGCCGGGACCGCCAAGCTCCAGGCGGGCGAGCGCGCCGGTTGGAATCTCAACGCGGACGTTTCGCTCCGCTTGCAGAACCTGGACGTGGAAGACGATGCATTACGGCGAAGCCGCGTGCGCTATAAGCTGTAGGGGCGAGCGAGGGCGGGCGCTCGATGATGAGTCTTTCGGGCGGCGGATAAGCGGCTGGCGACAGCAGAAAAGAGAAAGGCCGCCCTGCTGCGAGGGCAGGGCGGCTCTTCTTGCCGATTGACTGCGAGGGGACGCTCCGAAGAGCACCCGGCGTCTACCGGCGAACTCGTGCGACTTGCGGCTGGTCCGGGCGCAGCAGAATATTCCTGGCAAACTTGACCGGGTTCTGCTCGTCCAGCTCAATCGTGATGATGTCGCCCTCGTGAACATCCTTCAGGGCGACCACCTCGCCGTTCTTCATCACTTCCGTATTCGTCCTGTCCACGGCGATAACATGCTCGACGCCGCTGCGGGCGATGACGGAGATGTGACCGTCGGCCACCTCCGTCACCCTGGCCTTGACGATCCGTGTATCCGTATCTTCGCTCGTCTCTCCCTCGGTCGCGGCCCGGATTGCGGTCGCAAAGAAGGCCAGCATCAAGACTGTGAAAATGGCTGCGAGGCTCTGTTTTCTCATTTTTATGCTCCGGTTTCTTTCGATACAAAGGGAGAGCAGACGCACGCTTACTGAGCAACCGACATGCCGCGTGGCCCGTTGAAGCCGATTTGAGGGGCTTTATCGCCTCTTTGAGGAAGAAGAGCGGGCGGGCACGGCGGGAGGCTTGCGCCCCGAGTGGATATTATTCATGCATACCATCGCCGCCTCGCGCCGGACGGCCGTATGATTGCGAAACGCACCGGATGGAAGGCAAAAGCGAAGGGGCGACGCTTTGCCGAGAGCCGGAAGGCTTTCGAGCGCGTCGCCCCTACCCTGGCGGGCCGAGGTCCGGCTTGGTATCCCTTAACCGAAGATATTACGGACTTTATCTATCAATCCCTTGTCGTCCAGGTCTTTGGCCTCAACGTCGGAAAGCTGTTCGAGGAGGCGGCGCTGCTCGCGCGTCAGCGTCGTCGGGGTGACGACCGTGACGGAGACGAAGAGGTCGCCGCGCCCGCGCCCGCCGAGCACCTGCACGCCCTGGCCCTTGAGACGGAAAACCGTCCCGGTCTGCGTTCCGGCGGGGATTTTCAACTGCTCCTGGCCGGTCAGGGTCTGGACGGTAATCTCGGAGCCGAGCGCCGCCTGCGCAAAGGTGATGGGCACGGAAGAGTATAGATTGCCGCCCTGGCGCTCGAATTTTTCGTGCTCGCTGACGTGTATCACGACGTAGAGGTCGCCGGAGGGGCCGCCCTGCGTCCCGGCTTCGCCTTCGCCCGCGATACGCAGGCGCGAGCCCGTCTCGACGCCCGCCGGAATCTTGACCTCCATCGTCTTCTCGCGCTCGACGCGCCCCGCGCCCTTGCAGCCCTCGCAGGGCGTCTTAATGACGCGGCCGGAGCCACGGCACGTCCCGCAGGTGCGCGCGACGGAGAAGAAGCCCTGCTGGTAGCGGACCTGGCCCGCGCCGCTACAGGTCTGGCAGGTCTCGGGCTGCGTCCCCTCGGCCGCCCCGTTTCCTTTGCACTTGTCGCAGGTCTCAAGGCGCGGAATGCGCAGTTGCGCCGTCATCCCGGCTGCCGCGTCTTCCAGCGAAATCTCCAGGTCGTAGCGCAGGTCCGCGCCGCGCTGCGCCGTGCTTCGCCGCGCGCCGCCGCGCGCCCCGCCGAAGACCTCGTTGAACCCGAAGAGGTCGCCGAGAATATCCTCTATCCCGCCAAAGCCGGGCGCGCCCCAGCCCGCAGACCCCGCGCCGCTCGAAACGCCCGCGTGACCGAAGCGGTCATAACGCTTGCGCTGCTCGGCGTCCGAGAGGATGGAATAGGCTTCGGCAGCCTCCTTGAACTTCTCTTCCGCTTCGGCATCGCCCGGATTCTTGTCCGGGTGAAACTTGACGGCGAGACGTCTGTAGGCACTCTTGATCTCTTGCTCGGTCGCCGTCTGGCCGACGCCCAGGATTTCGTAGTAATCACGCTTGCTCATCTGTCAGGTCCGAATAACCCTTTCTGCTGATTGACGACCATTATAAGCCAACTCGTCGCCGACAGTCAGCCGACGACAAGCTAAAGGCTAGAATCCGCAACAGATTCTAGCCTCCACAGCACTCCCCGGCCAAAGGTGCCCCGGGCTTAACCCGGCCTACACCTTGGGCGAGCTTTCGTCGCCCGAGAGATTCATCATCATCATCATCAATTCGGAGGCGAGGTGCTGGACGAGCTCGATGCCCTGGTTAATCTCTTCCAGGCTCTCGGAGTTCAAGGCCGCTTCGCCCTTGCTGAGCGTCAACTGCCCTTCCTTGCGCTCTTCCTGTGCCAGCGAGCCGCCGAACTCGGCCAGAGCCTTGCGCGTGTTGCGCACCAGGCTCTCCAGCTTATTGCGCTGCGCGATTCTCTCCTTGACGCGGCGGTCCGAATCAATCGAAGACTCGGCTTCGGCAATCAGACGATTGATCTCGTCCGTCGAAAGGCCGGAAGTCGGCGTGACGCGCAGCTGTTGCTCGCGCCCGGTCGTCTTGTCCTTGGCCGAGACGGAGACGATGCCGTTGGCGTCCACTTCAAAGGAGACCTCGATCTGCGGCTCGCCGCGCGGCCGCGGCGGAATCCCGACCAGCTCAAACTTTCCGAGCGAGCGATTACCCTGCGCGACCTCGCGCTCGCCCTGGAGAATGTGAATCTCGACCGACGCCTGGTTATCAACGACGGTCGTAAACGTCAGGCTGTTGCGCAACGGAATGGTCGAATTGCGCTCGATGATCTTGGTAAAGAGACCGCCGCGCGTCTCCAGCCCGAGGCTCAGCGGCAGCACGTCGAGCAGGACTATGTCCTTGACATCGCCCGTCAGGACAGCGCCCTGAATCGCCGCGCCCATCGCCACCACTTCGTCCGGGTTGATTTCAGCCGAAGGCTCTTTGCCGAAGATTTCCGTCACCGTGCGCGTCACGATGGGCGAGCGCGTCTGCCCGCCGACGAGAATTATTTTGTCTATATCGCCGGGCTGGAGCTTGGCGTCCCAGAGGGCTTTCTGGCAGGGCTCGATGGTCTGCTCGACCAGGTCCGCGACGAGTCCCTCGAAGGCTTCCCGCGTCAGAGTCTTGTTGAGATGCTTCGGCCCGGAAGCGTCGGCCGCGATGAACGGGAGGTTGATATTAATCTCGCCGACCGAAGAGAGGTCGCACTTGGCGCGCTCGGCCGCCTCTTTCAGGCGTTGCAGGGCGAGGCGGTCCTGCCGCAGGTCAATCCCCGTCTCCTGCTGAAACTGCTCGGCCATCCAGTTGATGATGCGCTCGTCGAAATCCTCGCCGCCGAGAAAGGTGTTGCCGGAAGTCGAGAGCACCTCGAAGACGCCGTCGTTCATTTCGAGGATGGAAACGTCGAAGGTTCCGCCGCCGAGGTCATAGACGACGATCCGCTCGGATTCGGAGCGGCCCAGCCCGTAAGCGAGGGCCGCGGCCGTCGGCTCGTTGAGAATCCGCTCGACCTTGAGCCCGGCAATCTTGCCTGCATCTTTGGTCGCCTGCCGCTGCGTATCGTCGAAGTAGGCGGGGACGGTGACGATGGCATCCGTGACGGCTTCGCCGATGAAATCTTCGGCCGCCGCCTTCAGGCGTTGGAGCACGATGCCGGAGATTTCCGGCGGGCTGTAGGTGCGCCCCTGAACGCGGATGCGCGCATCGCCGTTTTGCGAGTCAACTATCTCGAAAGGCGAAGTCTCGCGCATGCGCGAGACCTCGGGCGAGTTGAGCTTCCGGCCGATTAGCCGCTTAACGGCGTAAACCGTATTGGCAGCGTTAGTTACGGCCTGACGCTTGGCAATCTGCCCGACCAGGCGCTCGCCCTTGTCCGTGAAGCCGACCACGGTGGGAGTCGTCCGACCGCCCTCTTTATTGGGAACGATCTGGACCGCGCCGCCTTCGAGGACGGCGACGCAGCAGTTCGTCGTACCTAAATCTATCCCGATAACTTTGCCCATAATCTTACAGATGTGACGGTGTAGCAGTGGCGAGCGGCGGTTTTCGAGAGGACTTTTCCAGTCCCGCTGCGCGCTACCTGGTTGCGACTTTGACCATTGCCGGACGCAGGAGCTTATCGCCCAGACGATAACCGCGCACGATCTCCTGCATCACGGTGTCAGGCTCGTAATCCTCCGTTTGCTCTGTGACGACAGCCTCGTGGACGTGTGGATCGAAGGGCTGCCCGACGGCTGCGACCGGCTCCAGCCCGAGACCTTGCAGGACATCGCCGAGCTGCTTATAGATCAACTCGACGCCCTGTAGAAAATGGCGAAACTCCTCCGACTCGTTGGCCTGGAGCAAGCCCTCCGTATCGAGAGCACGGCGCAGATTGTCGAGCACGGGCAACAACTTGGTCACGACATCGCCGACCATCCGGTTATAGGTCTCATTGCGTTCGCGCTCGACGCGCTTGCGGTAGTTCTCGAAATCGGCCTGGCGGCGGGCCAGCATCTCGCGCAGCTCGTCGCGCTCGCCCTCGACGCGGCGCAGTTCTGCGCGCGTCGCAATCAACTCGGCCATCGCCGGGCCGGTCGCCTTCGGGTCCGAGGACGACTCCGGCCGGTTCGACGGTTCCGCCTTCTGCTGTGAAGCGGGCGCTGCTCCGGGTTCGGGCGCGGCCTCATGTAAGTCTTCACGCCGTTCGGGCATCTCTTGGCGGGGCGGCCCACCGGCCGTGTCCGCGTCGTCAGCCTCTTCGCGCCCACCCGCTGTCGGCTGCTCCTGGCCGCGATCGATCCGGCGCTGCACTTCCGTTTCGTCTTCGTAAATCGAGGCGCGCCCGATCTCATCCGAAGAAAGCTCGCCCTCGCCCGACGCCTGGTCCTCACCCTTCCGCCCGTCCGGGCCCGCCTGGTCGCCCTCGTCGTCCATAAACCGGACGGGGATGCGATTGCTCTTCTGTTCCTTGTTGCTGACCATCATCTGATTAGTTCCAACCCCCTGATAAACGTCCGTAGGATAGCGCCTGGAATCGCGGGCTCCAGCCTTCAAGTCGAGGCGGTTTCTTCGCGCAGCAGCTGCTCTATGTGGCGCGCCATGTAATTGACGACCGCCATCATCCGCGCGTACTCGATGCGCATCGGCCCGACGACGCCGAGCGTCCCGACGGCCTCGCTGCCGATGTAGTAAGGCGCTGTAATCAAGGCGCAATTTTGCATGTAGGGCGTCGCGTGCTCGCGGCCGATGACGACCTGCACGTCGCCCGGAAAGGAATGGTCGCGGGTGACGCATTCGTTCAGAATCTTGACGAGCCGGGATTTCTCCTCGAAGGTCCGAAAAAGCTCCAGCATTCTTTCGGCGTCGGCGAAGTCCGGCTTGTTCAGGATATTGGACGCGCCGTCAACATAGACTTCCGCCGCCGTCGCCTCTTCGCCCTCTAAACTCCTGTCACAGAGCAGGATGGCGTTGCGCAGCATCTTGTCGTAGAGAGCCTTCTCCTCGCTCATCAATTCCAGAATCTCTGCGCGAATGGCCAGCAGGCTCTTGCCGCTGAACTCGACGTTGAGATAACGCGCCGTCTGCTCCAGCTCTTCCTGGCTCAGGTTGTCGTCAACCCGAATGATCTTGTTATGGACGATATTGGGCGCGGAGACCAGCACGACCAGAATCCGGTTG
>DASVWH010000115.1:0-2684 GCA_036389715.1 Pyrinomonadaceae bacterium
TCGTCGAAAGAGACGTCCCACCACTCGCGCACCCGCGCCGCGCAGTCGCGCCACACCAGCACGTGCGCGGGCGGCAGCTTCCTGATGCCGCGAAAGAGCGTCTGCGGGTCGGGCGTCCAGAGGAAGGTCAGGAATTGATTGAGCCCTTCGTTATTAAGCGCGCGCTCGGCGAGCCCGGTGGTGAGGATGGCTTTGACTTCCGAGGCGAAGATGAAGGCCGCGCCCTGCTCTCCCTTGACCGCGGCGTAGTAGAGCGGCTTGATGCCCATGCGGTCGCGTGCGAGCGTCAGCTGCCGCTCCTCTGCGTCCCAGATGGCGAAGGCGAACATCCCGTTGAGACGCGGCAGGCAGCCCTCGCCCCACTCGGCGAAGGCCGCCAGCAGGACTTCCGTATCCGTGTCCGTCTGAAAGCTGTGGCCGCGCGCCGCGAGCTGCGATTTCAGCTCCCGGTAGTTATAGATTTCGCCGTTGAAGGTCAGGGCGAAGCGCCCGTCCGGGGAGAGCATCGGCTGATGACCGGCGCTCGACGTGTCTATGATGGCCAGCCGCCGGTGGCCTAGGCACGCGTGCCTGCCGTCCTCCAATTGACGGGAGGTCCAGACGCCCTCGTCGTCGCGCCCGCGATGCTCTATGCTCCGCAGCATGGCGCGCGTGCGCTCCTCTGTGTTCGTCCCGATGATTCCGGCGATGCCGCACATGATTGCTGCCAGCCCTCTTCCAACGACTGAAGCGATGTCGGGCTCAATCCCTGGGCCGGTGGCGATTGACGGCCAACTGCACCAGCCCGACGAGGACGAAGACCACGCCGAGGCTGACGGAGAGGCTTCTTCTCTCGTCCGTGCTGAAGGCCGCGTAGAACCAGAGCAGGCCCGCGAAGATGGAGATAAAGGGAACTATCTTTGAGCTCATAAAAGTTTTCCCTGCTGCTTAGACGAGCAGGGCCGCACCTCTGCGTCAAAGGTTCAAGCGGCCTTCAAGGGCCGTTTCGCCTCATCATCGGCGTCACTCGCAGGAGCCGCGGCCCGTCTCAACGATTGCCCGGCCCGTCTCATTCATTGTCCCGCTCTCTTTCTCAGCAGGGTCTCTTCGATCAACCGGCTGACCCATTCGGCGCGGGCATCCCACGTCCCTTCGCGGACGGCCGCCTGCCTGGCAAGGGCTTTCTCCGCGCCCCGTTCGTCAAGCGCGTCCTCGACCAGGGCCAGAAAATCGTCGCGGCTGCGGGCGATGCGCAGCACGTCCTTCATCGGCTCATACTCGGGCAGCGGGGCGATGACCACGGGCTTGCCCGTCGCCAGGTACTCGCGGACCTTGATGGCCGAGCCGTAGTTAGTGAAAGCCTGACCCGTCTCCCAGGGCAGCACGCAGACATCGAAGCCCGCGGCGTAGCGCGGCAGCTCATCATAGGGCGTCAGGGGCAGAAAATGCACGTTCGAGAGGCCCTCTATCTCAAGCCCGCGCGAGCGATTGCCGATAAAGACCCACTGCCAGGCAGGACGCTCGCGCGAGGCACGCTTAATCAGTTCCTGGTCCACTAGCCAGGGCTCTATCGCCCCGAAGTAGCCTATGCGCGGGCGCGGGATGCGCGCGACCTCCGCGGCGATTTCCAGCTCGCCGCTGCCTGCCCTGGCCCAGTGCTCGAAATCCACCGCCTGCTCCAGCAGGTAGGAACGCTCGCGCCCGCGCGTCGCTTCCGCCAGGAGCTTGCGCCCCGAATAAAGAATCAGGTCGGCGGCATCGAGCGCGCGTTCGTGCAGGCGACGAATCGTCAGCGGGTCCGTGGCGTGGTCCATAGTGTTGGCGTCGTACTTATCCGACACCTGGTAGACGACGAGCTGCTCTCTCATCCGCCCGATCATCTCGACGGCGGTCGGGATGGCTATCCAGAGAATCGGCTGCGAGAGCCCGCGCCGCCTGGCCAGCCCCCCCACCTGCACGCGCAGCAGTTGACGATTGGCCGAGCGCGCCGCGCGGCTGCCGAAGAACGGCAGGACGGCTGGCGAGACGACCGTGATGCCTTCCGCAGTCGTCCGGGCCAGCTTCGCATAACTCCTGAGCTTACGCGCCACGCGCGGCAGGAAATCCTTGTTCGTGACCGAGGCCAGCCCCATCGAAATCGAGTTGACGAAGATGACCTTGTTGCCCGCGCGGGCGAACCTGCGCATCAGGTGGTTCTTCGAGTGTGGATGGTGATACCACCAGTCCTCGCCGCCGAAACAGACGATGCTTTTTCCTGAGAGCATTTGGGTTCTTCACTGCGAGCCGGGCCGGACTTCGTTCTCCCCGCGTCGGCCCGCGCGCCGGAGTTCGAGACGCGCCATCCGCACTCGAATACTAACACGCGGGCCGACGCCTGCCGAGCAGCACGTCCGGGCGGGGCGTTCGCGTGGGGCTTTTTCCTCATCCTCTCGGCAGACGGGGCGAAATCCAGCCCGCCCGTCGCCGCGAGGCCGCGTCCGCGCGCTTCCAGCCTGCCGTCGGAACGGCGGCCCCGGCGTCGAAAAAGGCCACGCTCTCCGGCAAAAAGCCCTGTTATCACTGTAAACCCTTTATTTTCAACCACGGGGTCGTGATTTCAAGCGCAGGAGGCGCGATTTTGGTCTTCGGGTACGCGCACCCGAGGCTCGGGTGTGCGTACCCGGGCTTCGGGTGCGCAATTCCGGGCTTTAGTATCGTGATTTCGG
>DASVWH010000116.1:0-10981 GCA_036389715.1 Pyrinomonadaceae bacterium
CGTGTCCTTACTAAGCTGCTTTGCGCGTCACTCCATGAAGCCCGGCAGATACGGGCGCGGGTCGACCGGCTCGTCGTCAATGCGGACTTCGTAGTGAAGATGCGGGCCGGTCGAGCGCCCGGTCGAGCCGACGCGGCCCACCTGTTCGCCGCGAGAGATATTCTGTCCTAAGACGGCGTCTATGTGCGAGAGATGGCCGTAGCGGGTCGTCAGGCCGCCGCCGTGGTCCACGACGACGAGCTGGCCGTAGCCGTTCTGCCAACCGGCGAAGATGACAGTACCGCTGCCCGTGACGGCGACGGGCGTTCCCACCAGCGTCGCGATGTCCTGCCCGGCGTGAAACTCCGACGAGTAGCCGCCGAAGGGATTGTGGCGGCCGCCGAAACTGTCGGTCAGCCTGCCTTCGACGGGCCAGATGGAGGGCGTCATGTCGCGCTCGGCGCGCTGGCGCAGGACCGCCTCGAACATGTGGAGCTGGCGTTCGAGCTGGTCTGTCTTGTAGGCGATGTTGGTCGCCGTATCGAGCGGGAGCGCCGGGCCTCCGGCCCCGTTGAAGCTCTGCTGCTTGTCGTTGTTGACGCCCGACATGACGGCGATGCGGCGCGAGGCATCCTCGACGGCTTCGACGCGGTCGTTGAGCTTGTTGAGCTGCTGGCGCTGTTTCTCGTTCTCGGCGCGCAGTTGTTCGTTCTCCTGCTCGACGCGCAGGTGCGCCAGGTGCTGCGTCAGGCCGTAAAAGCCGTAGAAGGCCGCGCAGAGCACGGCGAAAGCAGCGAGCGCCGAAATCTTGAGCCAGCGTTTGTGAACACAGACACGACGAATATGGGAACGTGAGCGCGAGGTCTTGGCGATAATAAAAGCGTACAGACGGTCGTCTCTAACCATCATATGTGCTCCTTGAGCGAGTCACGGCGCGCAGAAAACCGAAGGGAGCCGCGCGCTGCTGACCGCGGAAAGGCACAGCCTGCCGGACGAGGGCGACTGATGCGAATCAAAAACTTTAAGGACTTTCTTGATGAACCTGCTTGAAGATCACAGCCAACAGGTTTCCCTTTCGGAGTGGCCGCACTGCCGAAAACCCGTCTGAATTGCTGTGAAGGCTGGGCAAACTATCACACGAGGGCCGAGATTGCAACCGCTCAGAGGCTGCTTTCTGTGAAGAAGCCAACTGAAATGGAATGAAAATGAAAGAAAGGGCAGGAAAGCGAGAAGCCCATCGCTCGGGTTTCTCGGCCCGCCCGCGATGAGCTTTCCAGTAAACTTGACTGCGCTGCGCTCTAACCCGCCAGGGGGCCAGCGCCGTCAAGCTAGATTTCCCCGGCCTCTTCGCGCCGCCGCCGCGTGCGCCCGCGCATGGCCAGCACGATCATCACCAGGACGAGCCCGATAAAGGCGATGACGATGAAGGCTTTGATGGCCACCAGCAGAAAGCTGACCAGCGAGATCAACTGCCTGAGCAGCGTGATGACGAGCAGGATGACCGTCAGGACTCCGCCCCATCGCCCGGCCGTTTTAAGTAAAGCAGACATGAACTATTCCTTTACTGATCCAGCGCCCGTGCAAAAACTCTGACCGCGTCGTCTGGATGTCCCGGCACTGAAAACACTCTAAGCGCGCTCTCTAGTTCTCAACACTATACCAAAGGGGAAACGAAAAAGGAAAAAGGTCGGCCCCTACAACCGCGTGCCCGGACCTTGCGCAGGCACAATGGCCGCACATGGAGCGCCAGCCCGCGCCGCCTTCCTCGAACGCTCTTCAGGGTCGCTGCTCGAAGGGCAGCGGCGCGGTGTTACGCGTCGTGACGTGAGCGACGAGCTCTCCGGTCTGAAATTTCCCGGAGTCGAGCGATGTGCCGGGCGGGACGGGCTGCGCCGTGCTGTTGGCGTCGAAGGCGGGCGCATAAGGCTTGCGCCTGCGCTGGTAAAGCAGGTAGTCCAGGAGCATGTACGCGCCGAGGATGACCAGCAGCACCGGCAGCACCTGTCGCACGGGCAACTGAATCCCGACCAGCGTGTGCAGCAGGAAGATGGCCCCAAGCATCATCAGCGTGATGCTCCACCCTAAGGGGTTGCCGTACATCCGTCGCGCGATCACGTCCTGCTCGGCGTCGAGCGCCAGCCCGGCGCGAAACAGCTGCGATGTCCTGTAAGCGTCAACAGCCGCGTAGAGCCAGATGCCGAAGAATCCGAAGACGAAGATGGGCAGGCCGTCCGTCAAAATCGCCATCTGAAAGAAGCTGGCGAAGATGGCGAAATGGACGAGCGCCTTGGCCGTCTGCCCGTTATAAGCTGCGCCGAGGCCCGGCACGAAGGAGAGCAGCGTGGCCACCAGCGGCGAGCTGTTGCGGCGCACGGTCGGCAGCACGCTCGAACGCGACTGCTGCTGCAAGAGGTCCACGCCCATCACGATGCAATCCTGGCAGTAGGGGAAGCCGCGGATGCGATGATCGCAGGCCGGACATAATGCCCGCGTGCAGCGATGGCACCGGACGGCCGCCGGATTTCTCGAGTGGTATGCGCAATTCATTTACTTAAACGGGTCGCTCTCTCGCTTCCTCTCCGGGCTTTACCTCTGTTCCTGCGGACCCTGCGACCGTTGGTTCGATTCGTTCTTCCTCTTCTGCTTATCCTGCTGCTTCGAGCCGCTCTGGATGTCTACGAAGCCCGCCATGCCTTCGGCAAACTGCCTGATGTTGTCGGGAACGGCAGCGCCCTTGATAATCGTGCTCGCGCCGCGCGTGTAGGCTCTTTCGGCCACTTCGATGCCTGCGCGATACATCCCGCTGATCGAGCCGTCGGCGGAAGCCGTGCTGGTCAGCACCATGATGCAGACGAGCAGCATGGTCGCGACGGTCGCCAGCTGCGGCGACATGATCGGGTCGAGCAGCGCACGCACCCATGCCGCGACCCGGGCGGCCAGCGGCGCGCGCACGTCTTCGGCGGCCGTCGTGCCGAGCGTGGCTTGCAGGATTCTTTCGTGGAGGCCGAAGGGCACCGGCTGCTCTTCGTTAATATAGGTGTAGCAAGCGCCGATGGCGCGCACGACCTGTCCGGGCAGTTCCGTGCAGCCCGCGCAGAGGGCTGCGTGGCGTTCCCAGCGATGGTAGAGGGAGGCGGGGAGAAACCCGTCCAGGTAATCGGTCAGGTACTCTTCAAACTCGGCGCAGGTCATGGCCGTCTCGGGCATCGTGTGGCTGAGAATCCGGGCTTCAAGCTCGGCCGGAGCGGCGGGCGCTGCGGCGACCCGGCAGACCTGCATGGTGTTTTTGACTTCGTTCAGAAGCTCGTGACAGACGGGGCAGCGCATGGCGTGCTCGGCGAATGAGACGTTGGTCTCGGCGTCGAGCGCGCCATCCAGGTAATCCGTCAAGCGGTCTTCAAAATCTGCGCAAAGCATCTTAATACTCGTTTCCGTCCCCTTTGCCTGTCGTTTTACGGCGAGCGCGCGTCTGATTAGCCCCATTCGTGACGCACAGGCCCGCCTGTTTTTGTCTAAACTCCGGTCATCGCCGCGACCCGCATCCGGCGCAGTATCTTCGCCAGCTCGATGCGCCCGCGATTGATCCGCGATTTGACCGTCCCTTCGGGTATCTCCAGCAGCTCGACTATCTCCTGATAGCTCAACTCTTCGATGTCGCGCAGGATCACGCAGGTGCGCAAATCCGGCGAGAGCTTGTCAATTCCGGCCTGCACCTGCGCGCCCAGCTCGCGGCGCTCCATCTCGTTCTGCACCGAATTAGTGGCCGAGCGCAGGTGATAGGTGTGGTCTTCCAGGTCATCGGCCTGCGTATCGTGCGGCGTGCGCTGGCGGCGGCGGTAATCGTCAATCACCAGATTGCGCGCCAGCCGCATCAGCCAGTTCTGCAAATCGCCCTGCCTGGCATCGTACTGCTCCAAAGAACGATAGACGCGGATGAAGACCTCCTGCGTCAAATCCTCGGCCGCGTCCGGGCGCGAGGTAAAGCGATAGGCCAGGTTGTAGATGCGGCGGGAGTAGGTCGAAACAATCTCCTCCCAGGCCGCGCCGTCGCCCGCCCGACATCTTCTGACTAACTCGGCTCCTTCGCCTGCCGTAGTCAAAACCTTTGCAGCTCCCACCTGACGTTTCTCCGATCCCGCGGTCGGCCAGACCTGCCTGAAACAGCGCGGCAGGGTGGAAAACTCCCTGTCAAGCGCAGATTACGACGGACGAAGAATGAAAGTTCCCCTTAAAATATGCGTTGACGGGGCCCGACGGCGGGGCCGCGGCCAGCATCCGGCCGTGAAGATTTACGCACAATTGCGGGCCCCTCCAACCGCACACGGACGCTCCTGCCGGGCCTCGGCCTCACATCCGGTTGCGCCCCGATGTCAAATTGTTGTAGCCTTGCCACGCCACCCAATATATTGTGGTCGTCTATCCGGTCAAGTCAAGTCTTTCTCGCGATAGACGAGAAATCAGGCGTCCCGGGCCGAGGCCGAAATCGTTTGCGCAAACATCTCAAATTCCTGCTTCTCCTACTGCTTGCCGTGCTCATTTTGTGGTGGTTCGGGCGCGGGCTGGACTGGGCCGAAGTGGGACGCAGCGTGAGGAGCGCCGATTGGCGGCTGCTGGCGGCGGCCGTCGTGACGGTTTCGATCACCTACCTGCTGCGCGCCTTTCGCTGGCGGACGCTGCTCGCGCCGCTGACTCCGGCCAACTTCAAAGGGCTCTTTGCGGGCACGACCATCGGTTTCGGCGCTGTCTTTCTCTTCGGGCGGGCGGGCGAAGTCGTGCGTCCGGTTGTGCTTCCGCTCTATGACGAGCGTGTGCGGCCGACCGCTTCGTTCGTTACCATCATGGTCGAGCGCCTCTGCGACATCGTGGCCGTGATCGTCATCTTCGCCCTTAATCTCTGGTGGTTTCCAGTGCCTTTGGGGCGCGAGGCGCAGTACAGGCACGTCAGCCAGGCGGGGCTCGCGCTCCTGCTCCTGGCCGTGCTCGGAGTGGTCGGGCTGGTCGTTTTCGAGCGGCGTTCCAAGAGAGCCATCCACTGGCTGGACGTACGTTTGGTGCGCTGGCGCTTCGTCCCGGACCGCCTGGCGCGCGGCCTGACGAATCTGCTGGAACAACTGGCCAGCGCCCTCGGCATCCTCAGCGATGCGCGCGAGCTGGCCGCGACGGTCGGCTGGACGGCCATCATCTGGGCCGTCAACATCGTCTCGAACTGGCTGGTACTGCTGGCCTTCGGGCTCTCGTTCGGTCTCAAGGAGACGGTCTTCGTGATGGGCTGGTCGCTGGTCGGCTCGCTGGTTCCGACGCCGGGCGGCGCTGCGGGCGCGTTTCACGCGGCGACTGCCGCCGGGCTGGTTTTCCTCAATCGCCCGCCGAATGAAGCGGCCGCCGTCTCCATCCTCCTGCACCTGGTGGCCTTTGCGCCCGCGGTCTTCTTCGGCCTCTACTACTTCCTGCGCGGCGACGTGACGTTCTCACGTTTGCAGCGCCTGACTTCGACCGACGCCATCGAGCACGCCGTCGAAGACGACGAGCTGGAATCGAACCAAGCCGGGATGACCAAAGAGCTAAAGGCCGTCGGCGTCAGCGATTGAACGGGCTTGTGAACGGGCCTGGCTTAAGCACTTAAACGAGTTAGCGTGAGCGATTGTCTGGGAAAGGGTCTGGCGGTGAAATCCAATGGCTGATCTGCGCGCTCAAGTCGAGAAGACATTCGCGGCCATCGAGGTCGGCAACCGCTTTCGCTGGAGCCGGACGCTGACCGACGGCGACGTGGCGCTCTTTGTCGGCGTGACGGGCGATTTCAACCCCTTTCACGTGGACGACAAGTTCGCCGCGCAGACCAAGTTCGGGCGGCGCATCGTGCCCGGACTGCTGACGGCGAGCCTCGCCACGCACATCGGAGGGATGCTCGCTTTCCTGGCCTCCGAGATGCACTTTCGCTATCACCAGCCGGTCTTCGTCGGCGAGACTGTGACCTGCGAAGTCGAAGTCCTGGAGAAGATTCAGGAGGGGAGGCGGATTCGCGCCGCCGTGCGCTGCACGAAAGACGGTGAGGTGGAAGTCCTGACCGGAGAGTTTACGGGAACGCCCGCAGCCCTCCGGCTTAACCCGGAATAAGTTCGGAGTCCGAAGTGCCGAAGTCCGAAGAGCAGAAATCCCAAGCGCTGTTTCTGTCTTTTGACTAATTAGGACTTAAACAACGGAGCTGTTTATGAAATGTCCTTTTTGTGGGTTCATCGAAGACAAGGTCGTTGATTCGCGCGAATCGCGCGAGGGCGAATCGATTCGCCGCCGCCGCGAATGCCTGCGCTGCGAGCGCCGCTTCACCTCCTACGAGCGGATTGACGAAATCCCCTACATGGTCATTAAGAAGGACGGGCGGCGCGAGCCCTTCGACCGCAACAAGGTGATGGCGGGGCTGCTGCGCGCCTGCGAAAAGCGGCCCGTCCCGTCTTCCAAGCTCGAAGGCATCGTCAACTCGATAGAGAAGTACGTGCAGGAGTCCCCGGAGCGCGAGCGCCCGACCAGCAAAGTCGGCGAGATGATTATGCGCCGCCTGAAGGAACTCGATAAGGTGGCCTACGTCCGCTTCGCCTCCGTTTACCTGGAGTTCGAGGACGTTTCCGAGTTCATGCACGAATTGAAGCACCTCGTGCGCGCACGCAACAGCGCCGCCGCACGCAGACCTTGATTGGTAAATGGTAAATGGTAAATCGTAAATCGTAAATAGATGAAAACGTTCGTCTATTCACGATTGACCACTGACGATTGACCATTGGCGATTGACGAACAGATGATTAAAGCGGCTCACATCGGGCTCAAACGGATCGAGTTGGAGCGGCTGCGCGACGAGGTCGGGCGGCTCTATGCGGCGTTGCAGGAGGCGACGGAGGCCGAAGTGCCTGTGGCCGGGCCGTCCTGGGCCCCGCCCGTCGACCTCTGCGAGACCAAGGACGAGATTTGCCTCCGGGTCGAGCTGCCGGGCATCGCGGCCTCTCAAATCAAGGTCGGGCTGACCAATACGCACCTGCGCATCTCGGGCGAGAAGAAACGGCGTGTGACGCGCGCGCGCATCATCTCGCATCTCTGCTCGGAACGCAGCTACGGGCAGTTTAGCCGCATCGTGCCGCTGCGCTGGACGATTAACGTCAAGGATGCGACCGCCGAGTTGACCGACGGCGTGCTCTTCGTGCGCCTGCCGAAGCTCAAGGATCGCCGCGGGGAGGAGTTTAAAATTCCCGTCCGCGAGGGCGAGACATAGCCCTCCCCTAAAGGCTATACTGGAAGCCTTTCATCCATTTATCAGATTGCGGACGTATAACCATTATGGCTATTGTGACCAACACAGAACTACCCGACGGGCTCGACGCGGTTGACGGCGGCGAGCAGCCGTTGCAGATTCCGGGCGAGCTGCCCGTCTTGCCGCTGCGCGACATCGTTATCTATCCGTTCATGATCGTCCCGCTTTTCGTCTCGCGCGAGAAATCCATCCGCGCCGTAGACGAGGCGCTCGGCGAAAATCGGATGATTCTGCTGGCCTCGCAAAAGGATTTGGACAAAGAGGAGCCGACCGGCGAAGACCTCTACGGCATCGGGACAGTGGCCGTCATCATGCGGATGCTGAAACTGCCCGACGGCCGCATCCGCATCCTCGTGCAGGGACTGGCGCGGGCCGCGCTCGAATCGGTCGAATCCGGCGGCGAGTACCTGCGCGCGCACCTGCGCGTGATTCAGGAGGTGGCAGCGCCCGAACGCTCGCTCGAAGTCGAGGCCCTGGTGCGCAACGTCCGCGCTTCGATGGAGAAGGCCGCCAACCTCGGCAAGAACATCTCGCCCGAAGTGATGGCGATCATCACCAACCTGGACGACGCCGGGCGGCTCGCAGACCTTTCGGCCTCCAATCTCGAATTGAAGGTCGAAGACGCGCAGAGCGTGCTCGACATCTCGGACACGACCGCGCGCCTGCGCCGCGTCAACGAGCTGCTCAACAAAGAGATCGAAGTCCTGACCGTCCAGCAGGAGATCAACACGCAGGCGCGCGCCGACATTGACCGCTCGCAGCGCGAGTTCTATCTCCGCCAGCAGTTGAAGGCGATTCAGACCGAGCTTGGCGAAGGCAACGAGCTGGCCGAAGAGATAGCGCAGTTTCGCGAGAAGATCGAAGCCTCCCGGATGCCCAAGCCCGCGGAAGAAGAGGCGCTGCGCCAGCTCAAGAAGCTCGAACGGATGCACCCGGACGCTGCCGAGACGGCCACCCTGCGCAACTGGATGGAGATTATGACCGACCTCCCGTGGTCGAAAACCTCCAACGATAATCTAGACCTACAGAAAGCCGAGGCCATTCTCAACGAAGACCATTTCGGGCTCGAAAAGGTCAAGGAGCGGATCATCGAATCGCTCGCCGTGCGCAAGCTCAAGGAGAAGCCGAAAGGCTCTATCCTCTGCCTCGTCGGCCCGCCCGGCGTCGGCAAGACCAGCCTCGGGCGCTCGATTGCGCGTGCCCTTGATCGCAAGTTCGTCCGCCTCTCTTTGGGCGGCGTGCACGACGAAGCGGAGATTCGCGGCCATCGCCGGACCTATGTCGGCGCGATGCCCGGTCGCATCATCCAGGCCGTCGCGCAGGCCGGGACGAATAACCCGCTGATTATGCTCGATGAGATTGATAAGGTCGGCGCTGACTTTCGCGGCGACCCGTCTTCGGCTCTGCTGGAAGTCCTCGACCCGGAGCAGAACAATAATTTCCGCGACAACTACCTGGGCGTCACCTTCGACCTCTCGAACGTGATGTTTATGACGACGGCTAACGTCCTCGACACGATTCAGCCCGCGCTGCGCGACCGCATGGAGGTCATTCGCCTGGCCGGTTACACGGAGGAAGAGAAGCGCGAGATTGCGCGTCGTCACCTGCTGCCCAAGCAGATGGAGGAGAACGGCATCACTGCGCGCGATGTGCAGATTTCAAAGACGGCGCTGGCCGCCATCATCCTCCAATACACGCAGGAGGCCGGACTGCGCCAGCTCGAACGCGAAATCGGGACCATCTGCCGCAAGGTGGCGCGGCGCATCGCCGAAGGCCACAAAGGCACTGTCCGCGTCTCCCTGAAGAACCTGCACGAGTTCCTCGGCGCGCCCAAGGTGATGCCCGACGAAGTGCTCAAGAAGGACCAGGTCGGGATTGCGACGGGCCTCGCCTGGACGGCCGTCGGCGGCGACGTGCTCTTCATCGAAGCCCTGCGGATGAAGGGCAAGGGCAACCTGGTCCTGACGGGGCAACTGGGCGAAGTTATGCGCGAATCGGCGCAGGCGGCCTATTCCTATGCGAAATCGCGCGCCAAGGAGCTGGAGATTAACGAAGAGGACTTCAACAACTACGACCTGCACATACACATTCCCGAAGGGGCGATTCCGAAAGACGGCCCGTCGGCCGGAATCACTCTGGCGACCGCGATGGTTTCGGCCCTCTCGCAGCGTCCCGTCCGCAAGGACGTGGCGATGACGGGCGAGATTACCCTGCGCGGCAACGTGCTGCCCGTCGGCGGGGTCAAGGAAAAGGTGCTCGCGGCGCGGCGCGCCCGCGTCAACACGATAATTTTGCCCGTGCTCAACCGCCGCGACATGGATGAAGTCCCGAAAGAGCCTTTCAAGGACATCCGCTTTGTCTTCGTGGACAACGTCCGGCAGGTTTTTCGCGAGGCCCTGAAGGACCAGGTCGTCCCGCCGACCAGCACGGGCACGCGCCCCGCGCGGCTACCCCAGGCGGCTTCTCCGAGACCGCTCTGAGGAGCCGCTTTCTCCAATCGTTTCAAAGGTTTAACTTCTCCGAACTTTCTCTCGCCGGAGGCACAACCCGCTGCCGCCTGAGAGCATCTTTATATACTGTGGCGAAGCGGTTTAAGTGGAAAATCTCACCGTTTCGACCTCTCTTTAAGAGAGGGGATTGTTTGACACCCCGCAAAAGCGTGTGATAACCTCCGCAAACTGTCGGCTTCGCAGAACGTGCAAGAGCCTGCCGCGGAGTTGATTCATAAAGGAACTAATAATAAACCCTCGCGTTTGATTGTAGTGGATGCCGCTCGTGCGACGCTCCCTTGAGAAAGGAACAGTCGCCGTCGTGGATTCGCCCTAACCCTCGTATTAGAAGGAGAACGACGATTGATGACCACGAGCTTCCCCCGTTTTATCGCCCGCGCCGCTTTTTCCGTAGCGCTCGCCTTTTGCGCCTCTAACCTCTACGCACAAATACCGGGCGGCTCGTCGGCCCGCTCCATCCCGACCGAGGTCGAAGGCTATGATGCGCGCGTTTCGCAGATCATCACCCAGGCCGAAACCCGTTTTAAAGAGGGCGAACTGCACCTCAAGAGCAACGAGCGTGAGCAGGCGCGCGAGAAGTTTGATAAAGCTGTGGACGCCATCCTCGAATCCGGCCTGGATGTTCGGGCCAACCAGCGCTTGCAGACCTTCTATCTCGAACTCGTCGAGAGAATCTATCGCCTGGAAGTGCCGCGCCAGCAGTATGCGCCGCGCACGGAACTGGCGCAGAACGTCGCCGTCAACTATTCCGGCCAGCAGTCGGATGCTCAACCGGCGCAGCCGCAGGAGCCCGGCTTCAAGCAGCAGAAGTTCGAGCCGTCGCCGCTCGATGAGCTGAGCAAGCTGACGCTCACGCCCGAAGAGCAGAACGTTGACCCGGAAGACGTGGCCAGCATCGAAGTCGCCAAGAACGCGATTGACTTCAGCTTCGAGACCAATCCGCTGATTCAACAATTCATCAACTATTACCAGGGCCGCGGCCGTTCCACGATGGAATCGGGCCTGCGTCGCTCGGGTCAGTTCATGAAGATGGCGCGCAAGATATTCAAGGAAGAGGGCGTGCCCGAAGACATCACCTGGCTCGGACAGGTCGAGAGCGCCTGGCGCACGCGCGCCTATTCGGTCGCCGCCGCCTCCGGCCTCTGGCAGTTCGTCCCCTCGACCGGCCGCCAGTACGGCCTGCGCCAGACGGCCT
>DASVWH010000117.1:0-2735 GCA_036389715.1 Pyrinomonadaceae bacterium
GTCAACCAGTTTCACGGCAGCGACCCGCAGGATGGACTCTCTTTCAGCATCCGCGTCGACGGCCATTTCACGGACGAGTTCAAACGGCGCATCCCCGTCCCTGCCTCTAATCTCTCTTCGACGCCCGCGCTCTGGGCCTGCACCACTGCTTAGGGCGGCAGGTCTTGCCCGGCCACCGCCCCGGGTTCTCCGGCCGGGGCCTCGTCAAAGGGCACGGAGCCGCCAATCAACCGGGGCGGGGAATTGGTCCTTCGCCTTCCCGCGCCTTCCCGCAAAGGACGGGGAACGGCGGGCGGCGCGTTTGAGGCGCTAAATGACGGAGTCGTCGTCAATCAACTCCGGCCATTCTTCGCTCTGTTCCGCCTGGGCTTGCAGCGTCTCTTCCGCTTTCTCCAACTCCTGCCGGACGGCCCTGTTCTCGCCCTCCAGCTCGGCGACGCGCCGCTTCAACTGACGGTTGCCTGTTTCCAGGACCATCAGGCAAACGAACTCGACCCCGGCGATACAGGCCAGGGCGAGCGCGAAGATAAAGGCCAGGTAAGTCATCATGATTACTGCACTCCGCCGGGTGACCAGGGCCCGGCTCAAAACCCCTCTTGCATAGCTCGACAGGGCTGTCTGAAGAGCCCGCTAAGACTTTCGGCCCGCCGCGCCGCCCGCGCGCCCGGAGCCTCCGCGCGCAGACTTTCGCAGGCGAAAACGTTCTTCGGCTTCCGCTACTAGACGCGCGGCCTTCTGCGGCCCGTAGCGCCCGAGCGGCTTGAAGGTCTTGCCCTTGATGTCGTTGTACGAGACGAAGAAATGCTCGATTTCGGCTACCAGCGTCGGGCTGAGGTGGGCCAGGGTCCGAATCTCGCTGTGCGTGTGTGAGGCCGTGGCGACGGCAATCAGCCTGTCGTTGCGCGTCGTTTCGCCATCACGCTCGGTCTGCTCTGCTTCGATGACGGCGACCAGGCGGGCCGGGGCCAGGCAGCCCGGAAAGGCCGGTTCATCCATCAGGAGCAGCACGTCGAGCGGGTCTCCGTCGCCGCCCAGAGATGAAGGGATAAACCCGAAATCGAAGGGGAAGACCGCGCCTGCGGGCAGCACCCCGCCCAGCTTGAACAGTCCATACTCTTCATCGTAATTGAATTTATTGCGGCTTCCCTTGGGCGTCTCGATAATCACGTTAAGCTCTTTCGAGCCGTCGGCGTAGGCGCTCAGGCTGGCCAGTCCGTCAGAAGTCGAAGGCTTTCCCGGCATCACATCCCCTGCTCATGTTCGCTCTAGAGAATCCGCAGGCGCGTCTTCTCAAATCCTGTTTTTGCTGCTCCGTGTCTCTCAAACATCTACACCATCAAATGAGGTTTTTCAACTCCACCGAGCCCGGCAGTGCTCCCGCCCGGTGACCGCCCGCTGCGCTGGCGGCGAGCCTGAAGACGGTTTGCAGCGCCGACCGCTTGCAGAGAATTGACGAGGTATGCCATTCATGGTAGCTTGCGAAATCCACCGGGGCCCTGCTTCGACGGGTTCAGCATCAATCTCCAATCCGCAGGCGTCAAGCTATTTCCGAAAGGATGTGCCGGATGCTTCGCGTTCCGGCGCGCGCGGCCGGGCCAGAGAGCAACGCCGGTTTTTACTTTGACAGATGACCGAGCCGACAAACAAGCTGGCGGTAGTCAAGACGCCCGAGTCCGATAACGCCCGGACCCTTAGCCTGCGAGCGGTCGTCGCAGAAGACGAGCCGTTTCTCTTTGAAGTCTACGCCAGCACGCGCAACGAGGAACTGGCCGCCTGGGGATGGGACGCCGCCCAGCAAGAGGGTTTTCTCAGGATGCAATTCCTCGCGCAGGGGCGTTCCTACGGGACGGACGACGAGCAGACCTCTCATCAAATCATTCTCCTGGACGAGCGGCCCGCCGGGCGTTTGGTAGTCACCCGCACCGAGAGCTACATCCGGTTGACTGACATCGCGCTGCTCGGCCCGTATCGCGGCTCGGGCATCGGGACTGCGCTGATTAAAGAGCTGATCGAAGAAGCAGACGCTGGCGGCCTGCCCCTGCGCCTTCATGTCCTGAAAACCAACCTGGGCGCAAAGCGTCTCTACGAGCGGCTGGGATTTCGGCTGAGCGGCGAGAGCGGCATGCATCTCAAGCTGGAGCGGCTTCCGCGTGCCGCGACGGAGATTGCCTGAAAGGTCATGCTCGGGCGAGCGCCTGTCGAAGAGCGTCAGAGCGAACCACGGAGTTTCGATGAAGCATTCCAAGAACGGAGATTACAAACTGTGCTAGAGAGCTTGAACCTGGCCTCCTTTTCCGAGCACTTGAATACGAAGTTCCGAATTTATGCTAACGACTCGACCCCGGTCGAGGCCGAGCTGGTCGAAGCCGAAGACCTCGGCACGACTCCACGGCAAGAGCGTTTCTCGCTGATCTTTCATGGCCCGCTCGAACCCTTCCTGGTCCAGCAAACATACAAGATCGAGCACGACCGGATGGGCCAGCTAACGCTCTTTCTGGTTCCCATCGGCAGGGACGATAAGGGGTTCTCTTACCAGGCCGTCTTCAACCGCCTGCTTCCGACGGAGGCCGGGACGTAGCCTGATGGAACCGCACACCTCCGGGAAAAAGATGACCGTCACGCTCCGCCCCGTCGTCGCAGAAGACGAGCCGCTCCTCTTCGAGTTGTATGCCAGCACACGCCAGGAAGAACTGGCGCTCGTGCCCTGGAACGAAGCGCAGCGCGCGGCCTTTCTA